>WLDZ01000059.1 GCA_009704515.1 Actinomycetota bacterium | reverse complement strand
GAGTTGCTGCTCTTCTTGGGCGTCATAGTGAGAATCATTGCCTAAGAAAGACTTGACACCAAGTGTCTTAACGAGATTAAATTGGAAAGGTTTCCAGAAACCATATTTAAAATAACCCCAGCGCAAGAGAGGCACCACCCATGAAGGACCTAACAATCACGAAGATTGAGACTGAAGCGATCCGAGTGCCACTTGAAACTGTCTATCGCGGCAGCCATTACAAGATGACCCACCGCTCAACGATTGTTACTCGAATTCATACCGCCTCTGGTGTTGTTGGTGAAGCCTATGCAGGTGATGAAGATGCAGGTTTGATGGAAATCGACAACATCATTCACGAAGAGCTTGCTCCCTTGCTTATTGGTCAAGATGCATCTGCCATTGAAAAATGTTGGGAACTCACACGCCCTGCTACTTGGGATATTTTGCGTGATCGTCGCCTCGGATTAGTTGCAACAGCTTCAATCGACGTCACTCTTTGGGATCTCGTGGGACGCGCACTCGAAACTCCACTCTGGAAGCTCTGGGGTGGATACCGCAACACAATTCCAGTAATCACAATCGGCGGGTACTACGGCAGTGATATGACAATCAAGGAAGAAGTCGAATATCTACTTGATCAACAGTATGCAGGTATGAAATTTAAGATTGGTGGCCTCACTCCTGAGGAAGATGCCAAGCGCTTTAAAGAAGCTCGTCGCGCAGGTGGCGATAAGTTCCGCATCGCAGTTGATGCAAATCAGGGATATACAGTCGAGCAAGCAGTTAAATTCTCACACCTTGTGGAAGACGACAACTTATTGTGGTTTGAAGAGCCTTGCATTTGGCAGAACGATCGACGTGCAATGCGCGATGTTCGTTATATGGGCAGCGTTCCTGTCTGCGCTGGTCAAACAGAGCTCTCTGCAGCAGGTTGCCGCGATTTGATGGAGACAGGATCAATTGATTTCTGTAACTTCGATTCCTCTTGGTCTGGCGGTCCTACTGAATGGCGCCGCGTCGCTGCTATGGCGACTGTCTACGATGTAAAGATGGCTCACCATGAAGAACCACAGGTTGCCTCTCACCTTCTTGCATCTATTCCTCACGGAACTTATCTCGAGAACTTCCACCCAAAGCGCGATCCAATCTGGCACAACATCATTGCAAATCGACCACAGCTCAAGGACGGTAATCTCACCTTGACCGATAATCCGGGTCTTGGCTGGGAACTCGATCGCGACTACATTAAGAAATACAGAATCTCTGAAAGAGTCACCGAAGCAAAGTAGTTCGTAGCGCGCAATGACAAAATTACCTATTTAAGGGGAGCTCGAAATGTTCGCTTACTCAATTAAAGATAGCGTGATTGAAGTTGTCGGTGCGCTTGGCTTTGAAGAAGATAGCGATGGTTGGATAACTCCGCGTCGTTTGCCAGATTGGACTATCAACCAATTTGCTGATGGCGCAATCGATCGCTTCTCCAAGTTCCCATCTGGGGTCCGTCTGCGCTTTACAACATCGGCCGATGAAATCAATCTAAAGGTGCGCGTTTCTCGCCTAGTCATTACTGGTATCGCAGATGTTGTTCGCCCAGCCGCTTTTGATTTATTGATTAATGGAGTTGAAAGCCAAACCCAGCATGCAGAAAATGGAAACATACTTCGCCTCACTGCAACTGCTCCATCTGTATTCGTTGAAACTCTCGAAGTAGGCGAGATCGACAATCTCAAGTTCTCTGGACTCGGTACTGATTCAAAGAATATTGAAATATGGCTACCAACATCTGCGATTGTTGAAATTGCAGAAGTGACTGCAACAAGTGAAATTATTTCGGCCCCTATTGATTCACGTAAGCGCTGGTTGCATTACGGAAGTTCGATTAGCCAATGTATCGAAGCCGATCGTCCGATGGATGCTTGGGCGCTTCGAGCAGCACAACTTCTCAATCTCAACATTACAAATTTTGGTCTCGCGGGCCAATGTCAGCTTGATGGTTTTGTGGCGCGCTCCATGGCTGCACTTCCTGCAGATGTCATTACCCTCAAACTCGGCATCAATATCGTTAACGCGGATTCAATGCGTGAACGGGCATTTATTCCAGCCGTTCATAACTTCCTAGATATTTTGCGCGAGAGCGCACCTGTTACACCAATCATTATTATCTCTGCGATCTGGTGCCCATTCCATGAAGAGACACCTGGACCAACAATGATTGATGGAGCCAAACTCTTTGGTAAAGAGCGACCTGAAGAATTTGCGGCAGGTGCTCTGACTCTGCAACGCACTCGTGAACTCTTAGAGGAAGTTGTTGCGAAGCGTGGCGATAAGAATCTTCACTTTATGGATGGCTTGACACTCTTCGGTGCCAGCGATGAAGGCAACCTGCCAGACAAGCTGCATCCCAATAGCGCCGGCTACCGCCTTATGGCTGATCGTTTCGCGAACGCGCAGAAGGCCTTTATCAATTCGTTATAAATTCCTTTTCGCCGCACGCATGAATTGAAATCTGTTCAATCTTCCCGCGCTTATTTACGCGGGCATTGCTTTGATAACGATTTGGACTCATTTGGCGATAGTCCTTGACAGTCACCCCAAAATTGGAAACGATTCCCACACACGGGGGCTTTAGGAATTACCTTTCCTGGAACTACCCGCCCAGACAATGAGTAGAGAAAGGTAACAATCCAGTATGAAGATCACTTCTAAGAAAGTGCTTCTTGGAGTTGTGGCATCAATTGCTACAGCAACAATGCTCGGCACAAGTGTTATTCCTGCAACTGCTGCGGATGTAAATTTCCGTAAGGCACAGCCAGGTTACGGCAAAGGAATCACAATCGGTTACATCGGTCTTGATGATGCAATTGGTTTCGGTAAGGATGTCGGCGATTCAGTTCGTCGCGAAGCAAAGAAGGCTGGCGCAACGCTTGTTTATTGCGATGGCAAGCTCTCTGCAGCAAAGGCACTTGAGTGTGCAAAGACATTCAAGCTTAAGAAAGTACAGGGATACCTGAACTTCAACGCTGTATCTGATGCAGCAGCTGCAATTTGTAAGGCTGGACCAAATGTTCCTGTTATCTCAATTGATATCGAACAAGATCCATGCCAGACAGCTTTCATGGGTGCAAACAACTCAAAGGCTGGCTTCGTTGCAGGTGAAGCACTTGGTAAGTTCTTTAAGACAAAGTTCAATTGCGAATTCGATGCATTTATCTCACTTGAAGATTTCGGTGTAGGACTTGTTAACGAAGCTCGTATGGGCGGATACCGTTCAGGATTCGAAAGCATCTGTGGAGCAGGAGTTATCGCACCTAAGCTAAAGAAGCTTGATGCTGGTCGCCTTGATCTCGCACTTGATAAGATGAAGGACGCGCTTACAACACTTCCAGGTAAAGATAAGGTCATCGTTGTTGCAATCAACGACGAAGGAATCCAGGGAGCATTCTCAGCTGCTAAGGCTGTTGGACGCGAAAAGGATCTCTACGGAGCAGGTCAGGGTGCATCAGCTTCAGCTTGGTGCGATATCAAGACCAATCCAAACTGGATCGGATCAACTGCTTACTACCCAGAGCGTTACGGCGAGATTGGTGTTCCTTACCTTCTTGATCTAATCAAGGGTAAGAAAGTTCCATTCCAGCTCAAGATCAAGCACGTATCAATCAACGCAGCAAACATTGACAAGAACTTTAAGGTCCCTGCTTGTAAGTAAGCACCTTGAAGTAAATTGCAATAAATGCGCATCGTGCGAAAGTACGATGTAATTGAAAAGTACGTTGTTTATTACTAGTGAAAGAACGGTCAGATTTAATGGGAAAAGATTTAGTACAGCTAAAGGACATCCGTAAGTCATACAGTGGCGTGGAGGTCCTACACGGTGTAGATCTTGCTCTAGCTTCAGGAGAGGTGCTCGCACTTCTCGGTGAAAACGGTGCAGGAAAATCAACTCTCGTAAAAATTCTGGCTGGAGATATTCCGCCTTCGAGTGGAACTATCTCGATTGACGGTACTGAGTTGGCGCGTCTTGATGTATATCAAGCGCGCCAACTCGGCATCCGCATGATTTTCCAAGAGCTCAACGATGCACCAACTCTTACTGTTGCTGAGAATATTTTTCTCGGTCAATGGCCCGGTTCTGGCGGCATCGTCTCTTGGTCAGAGATGGAGAAGAAGGCGCAAGAGATTCTTGATCGTCTGCAAGTGAAAATCCCAGTTGATGCTATCGCTGGCTCACTCCGCGTTGGTGAGCGCCAACTTCTTGAAATCGCTCGCGCACTTACTCAAAATGCCAAGGTACTTGTCCTCGACGAACCTACTGCTGCGCTCTCTAGCGTTGAGGTTGATCGCCTCTTTACTGTTATGGATCAGCTCAAATCACAAGGTGTGGGAATGATTTACATTACCCACCGCCTTGATGAGGTGGCGCGTGTTGCCGACCGCGTACAAGTTCTTCGCGATGGAAACTCTGTGCTTACTGTTAAGAATTCTGAGATTGACCGTACCGCCCTTGTTGCAGCGATGCTCGGTAAAGAGAGCGAAAAGAATGCTCGTCCGGCAGCTGTTAAAACTAGCAAGCCCGCCTTGAAGCTCAATAACCTTTCAAGCCGTCTCGATTATTCAGATGTCTCACTGACAGTAAATGAAGGTGAAGTTGTCTGCCTCTTCGGAAAAATCGGTTCTGGTACCGCTGAAATCTTAGAGAGTGTCTTCAGTCTCCGCCCTGTTACAGGTGGCGAGATTGAAATCTTTGGCGAAAAGTTCTCACCTAAGTCTCCAGCGGCTTCTGCTGAATTTGGAATTGGTTATTTGCCAGCCGATCGTCAGCGTCTAGGTTCATTTGGAATTCGTTCTGTTGCCGAAAACCTTGCCGTTACTTGTTGGAAGAAGATGTCGACTATCGGTTTCGTAAATCAGCGTACAGAGTTCAAAGCCTTCGAGCGTTGGGCAGAGGCACTTCGCATTAGTTCGCGCAGTGGCCCAACCCAAGAGATTGCAACTCTCTCAGGTGGAAACCAGCAGAAAGTCCTCTTGGCGCGTTGGTTTGAGGCCAATGTAAAGGTCCTGCTTCTTGTAGAACCAACTCGCGGTGTAGATGTGGGTGCTCGTCGAGACATCTACGAAATCATTCGTCGCCAAGCAAAAGAGAGCAATATGGCCGTACTGGTCGCCACTTCAGATTACGAGGAAGTTGTATTGCTTGCAGATCGCGCACTCGTGATGGCAAAAGGAAAAATTGTTTCAGAGCTCACCGGAGATTCCGTTGATGCACAATCTTTAGTATCAGCATCTAGTTAGGAGCATGGAAAATGAGTAAGTCAACAACCGAAGTAAAAGCAGATGAGGCAAAGGGCTCAAAAAGCTTCTCAATTCCTCAAACTGCGCCACTCATTATCTTCCTCTTGGCGATGGTGCTCTTCTTCTCTATCACCAGTGAGTACTTCTTAGATATCGAAAACTTTAAGAACATTCTCGTAGCACTTGCTGTAACAGGAATCGTCTGCGTGCCAGGTACCTTCTTGATGATTGCTGGCCATGTTGATCTCTCTGTGGGATCTGCTGCAGCTGTTTCAGGAATGCTTCTTGCGCAGACTGTAAACGATAGAGGCATCGCAACTGGTCTTGCAGTATGTCTTGTCTTCGGTTTAGTTCTGGGTGTTATCAACGGCTTCTTCGTAACTATTGTTGGTGTCAACTCATTGATTACAACACTTGGTGGATTAGCAACACTTTACGGTGTCGCACTCCTTGCTGGAAACGGCCAGACAGTAATGATGTTCGGATTCGAATGGCTCGGAACAGCTCAGCCATTTAGCATCCCGCTTCCAATCATCATCTTTGCCGCTCTTGCAGCAATCGGAATCATTACGCTACGACGCACCTCTTATGGACGCTCGCTCTATGCAATTGGAGCTAATGCCAACGCAGCTCGTGTTGTAGGTATTCGTTCAAACCGTATTCTCTTTATTACCTTCGTGCTCTCTAGCGTCTCTGCAGCACTTGCTGGCGCCGTACTTGCATCACAGCTCTCTGCTGGAGATCCAAACGCTGCAAAGGGCCTAGAGCTTGAAGTTGTTACCGCAATCGTTCTCGGTGGAGCAAGTCTTGCCGGTGGTCGCGGAACATTGCTTGGAACAGTTTTAGGTCTAGTTGTTATTCAGGTTCTTAACAACGGCCTCATCCTTCTCGATGTTCCATCTTTCTGGCAACGTATCGCACAAGGCATCCTGCTTATTGCAGCTGTCTCATTCGATCAGATTCGCCAAAAGATCGTTTCGCAGAAGGGTTAGCTATGACCCTCAATCCAACCCCGCCAGCGCGGTTAATCCCAGCACGACGTCCGCAGAAAGCAATCAAAGTTGGTTTGGTTGCTGGTGGCCTAGGTACATATTGGCCACAGTTTCCTAACCTGCTCCCCCAGTTGCAGAGCTCTGCACGTTTTGTCTCTGAACAAATTGGCAAGATGGATGTCGAACTCGTCGATGTAGGTTTTATCT
>WLDZ01000058.1 GCA_009704515.1 Actinomycetota bacterium | reverse complement strand
CGGATTACGAAGATAGCCTGTGTAAATGATGCACGAGCTCCACGCATTGCGTACATTGAAGATGTAGCAGTGTTTGTTGACTTCGCTGTAAGGATGTCATTCCAAGTTGCTGTTCCAGCCTTGATCTTTGTAAGGATCGCTGGAGCCTTTGCCTGGATTGGCTCTGGACGAACGAAAGCTGCCTTTACATAGTATCCGTTAGGAATCATGTAAGCAGTCTTCTTTCCGAAGAGCTCAGCCTGGAACTTAGAGTAATCAGTAAGTCCTGCCCAGCCCTTTGTCTTTGAGAAGTATGGATAGATGTTAGCAATCTGCTTTGCAGACATTGCTTGTCCCAAGATTGCACCAGCTGGCTCGACGATGTCGATGTTCTTTGCCTGTAGAAGCTGTGTGATCTTTGCTGGTGAGTCAGCCTGTGATGGAGAGATGATCTCTACCTTCACACCTGGGTTCTTCGCTTCGAACTGACGAGCGTACGCATTTAGAAGTGGTGTACGTGCTGGTCCTGCGAAGTATTCAATAAGGCGAACAGTTACAGGCTTTGACTTAGTTGGCTTACATGCCCAAGTCTTATCTGTTGCTGCTGCGCTGCTTGTGGCCGTTACAAGGCCAAATACAAGACCCATAGCTGACGCAACTGCGGCAACCTTGAGTGTTGTGCTTTTCTTAATCAAGTTGTACCTCCTGAATAGGGCGATTTTGTCCTCAGAATCGACCCTTGAGGGGTATTTTCTGTAAGACCGTGCTCAGAATGTAGGGGAAACGAACAGAAAAAATCAACATTCCACCTATTTTTTTTCGAGTGTTGAGCCTGATTCACGCTCAGCGTTATCAAACTGTTATGAGCTGGACCACATATTGGTCGGGCTAGTTGGGGCTTTTCCAGAAGGGAGGAGTGGTTTTGGCCCTCAGGAATCCAACCGGGGCAGAAAATCCTCAAGTTGTTTCACGACCTCGGTGGCCTCTAATAGGTCTTCTGATGATCGCGGTGCTCCATAGAACCCAGCGTAAGCATGTTCCTCTTCATGGAAAAATGTGAAAGTACTGTCAATCGGCCACTTGTAAGAAGCAACAATCGCCTTGTGGTGAATCAAGGCTTCCTCTCTCACAAACCCAACTGTCGCAGCCAAGACATTATCTCTTGTTAAGAGCGCTGCATATTTGCGCTCGATCGTTTGAGAATTATTGATAAATCCCATCCGCATCTCTCGAGCCATTTTAAGATGCTGAAAATCAAAAGCAATATTGCGCGCAATCCGAGATTTAGAGTATTTACTTTGCTCATCGAGCTTTGCCATATCTGCAAAGGTGACTTTCTCGCCATGAATACCTGGCATGTGCCCTCCAAAGAAGGCTAGATTTGATAAGAGTCGAAGTTCGCTTGAGATGCCTAAGCCACGAGCCTTCATATCTTTTAGCCAAAATTTATAGGCGTCTATCTGCGATTGAACAAGTTCTTTCGTCACGGCTGATCTGCCTTGACTTGAATCTGATTTCGGAGCCTTACGTTCATGCTCTAGCAAAATCGCAATACCTAACCAATTTTGCGCAATGATTGCAATAAATGATTCAACGCTAAACCCAAAGGCCAAGCTTTCGCCTTTCCTAAATTCGATTGCCTTCGGAATGTCTGCAATTACGACTTCGCCCCGCTTGAGACTTTCAAAGTCTTTCTTTGATGAATACTTTATAAAGTGTAGAAGCTCTAACCCCTCAGCCATATCTGATCCCTTAGGCTTAAGGTATTCGCTAATGGGTGTAGCGGTATCTATCTGATGTTGCCAACTTCTCTCCATCACCGCGGCGTTGCCATTTATCGCTACTGTGCGAATGAGATCAAGGATTTTCGGCGTTATTTTCTTCCCATCTTCTCCACTCTCAACAAAGGCATAAAGGTCATTCACAACCATTGTGTCGAGCACTATGCAATCTATAGAGTCGATAGGGAACTGTGGATACGAACACAAGTAGTAATTATCGAGCGTATTCATCGCCCCAAAATTCTCAAATCCCATGCCAGTACTCATTTGTCGCACCCAATCAAATCCAAGGACGCGATTCTTTAGGCGCATCCCAACTTTCGATAGGCGCCTGCAACGGATCTTCTATCCAGCAGAAGAGACCATTTACGCTCGCTGATTCATCGCTGATTAATTTCAAAATCAACTCTGCCGCTTTCTGGGGCGGGTCTCCCCCTGTCTCATCAACCCATTGCACCCATGCGCGATAGTCATCACCATCAGGGCCTAACTCGACTGATTTAGCTTTGATATCTACCCACATCTCTGTTCGCACATCTCCAGGATGAATCACATTTGCAGTAACCCCACTGCCACTGATCTCTGCGGCTAAATGTCTGGTCAATTGATTGAGTGCAACTTTCGCTGTTGCATAAGCGCTATTGAACTTACCTGGTGGATGTAAAGCTGCAGCAGAGCTCAAGTTAATGATGCGACCCCACTTTTTATCAAGCATTCCAGGTAAGAAAACTCGACTGGTGTAATAAGCAGATACTGCATCAATCATGATTGTCTCTAGCCATTGCTTTGGATCAGAGTCTTTGATCAACGCAATCGGACCAAAGACTCCTGCAGCATTAACCAGAATCTGCACAGTTCCTTCTTCGGACTCAATCATTTTGTGCAGATTAGCCACGGCATCGCTATCGCTGATATCGCACGCCATCGCTCTGATATTGGGATGGGTCTCGGCAGTAGCACTGCGCGAAACCGCCAATACGCGATGACCATTTTCTGCCAGCGCTAATGCAATCTCGCGTCCAAGTCCGCGTGAAGCTCCGGTTACGAGTGCTAGCGCCATAACGCGATAATAGAGGTTGTCGCCCCTGGGCCCTAGATTTATCTCATGTTTAATTGGATTCGTAAGCTCACCATAGATGCCAGCCGTAACGCCAAGATGGATGCCGAGCTGCAAGAGATCTTGACCGAAGGCCAGCGCACCCACGAGAGTGCCATGGCAATACGGGACTTTCTCTTAAAGGTCTTACAAGAAGATCAGGACGGTATCGAAAAGTTCAATGATGAAATCCTGCAAGAGGCTGCTGACTTAATCGAAGAGCTTGGTGCTGGCACCTTGTATTGGATGGCCGATATTGCGGTGCAAATGACTAATCTCGCCAAATGCGCACTCTCTGATGTTTCAACCAATGTCGAAGCAGAGCTCGGTAAGCATGCCAGCGCACAGGAGATAATCAAATTGGTCGTTCGGGTTTAACAAAACTTTTTTGAAGCATAAAAATCCCCGCTAACACTACGGCGCCTTCACACCGAGTATCAGCGGGGATTTATTTATTCTAGATTAAGGTAACCAGGTAAAACGACCTTCTCCGGTTGACTTGCTATAACGAGCATCGGTTGCTGGAACTTCTGGCAACCCTGCGGCGTTCTTCGGGAAGCTTAAGAGATAGTCATATAGAACCTGCTCATAAGAAACTCCGAATCCAACCTTTGTCATTTTCTGGAATGTTGGATAGTTATCTCCACCATCAGCAGTAAATTGGTTGGTAACGATTGTGACGGCAGGAGCGCCTGCTACAACAGCTCCATCCTTAACAAGAGCGCGGCCATCACTCAAAGTGATGTCCTTTACTCGTGTACCGGCTGTTGTGATGCTTCCAGCATATGCATCACCTGTTGGGGTTGTGATCACAATTGCAGTACCGGTTCGTGAGCAAGAAACCCTCATTCCACTGAACTGAAGGAATTGTCCACCACCTGATGTGCTGACTGAGCAAGATCTTTCGAAAATCTCTTTCAGATCTGCCGCGCTGACATTTGTTACTGCTACCAGGCGATTATCGAATGGAAGCAAATCAAATGTATTACCGCGGTTAATTGCACCGGCTACACCTGTGATTGGTAGAGCGACTCCACCACCTTGACGGATTCCACCACCATTTTGTACAGCTACTACTGGGTTAGTTGCACTCGCAGCAGTCAATTTAGCCTCAGCTGCTTTGGCAGAGTATGCCTGTACAAATGCATCAGCTACCAAGTTTCCGCCATTGGTCTCAGCTGTTCTCACACCAAGAACAGTTGCGCTACCGCGATCTGTAGCAAAGACAATCTGGCTTGATGCGATTGGCTTTGCGAATCCAGCCAAGCAAGCGCTCAACGGCTTTTCTACTGATTCAACTATGCGAGCATCTGGACGAACCATATCTTTGATCCCAATTGCGCTAGCAACTGGTGATGCTGGAATAACTCGTCGTGGGTATGAAGTGGTCTTGTTATATGAAGTCAGCTTTCCATCAGCATCAAATGAGACATCGAAGCGGCCTAGGTATGTGTAGTTACCTTTTGTTGTGATGAGCGGGACATCAACACCATTAGCATCCTTGACCATCTCTGGGTACTTGCCAACTGGTGTTCCTTCGCCTGGAATCAACTGAATAGTTGAAGCAACATCCGGGCTGGTCAATAGATCATCTCCTCCACCGGCAACCGCAACATCTACATTTTTCAAAAGAGCCACTAGCTCCTTGTCGTATGCAACACCCTGCAAGTGACTGACGAGAATAATCTTGTTGATGCCTTGCTTCTCTAGAGCTTCGACTTGCCTGTTAATCAGGGCAGCTGTACCTGCAATATCTGCAGTTGTAACTTTTGACGTTCCTGGAGAGGAAATTGTTCGAAGTAATGGAGTTATTGCACTAACAACACCAATGAGAGCCCCTGTGTTCTTATCCTTGTGCACATATGACTCTCCGACTTTCTTGCCGGTAAGTCTTGCGCGAATAATTGATTGTGATCTCACTGCAATTGAGGAGAGGTCCGCGTTAGCTGAGAAATCCATATTGCCTGATAGGAACTGGTAGCGACTCTTCTCTGAGAAAGAATCGATGTAGCGCTTTAAGAATCCTGTTCCATAATCAAACTCGTGATTACCCAAGATATGAGTGTCGTAAGGCATCATTGATTGTGCCAAGCCATCATAAACAGGGGTTGTCGATGCAGGGTTAGCGGGATCAGAACAAATCAAGTTCTTGCTAGCCAGGAATGAGTCTCCAGCATAGACAGCGAGAACCGCGTTATCTGACTTCTTCGCATCTGCGATTTCACGCTTCATCACGGATGAGAACGCTGCTGCGCTTCCGTAAATCAATTTTCCTTCAGGTCGGGTATAAGACAGTTCTGGCAAGAGCGCAGATTCACCATCGTTGTTATGCAAAATTGTGAGTGTTACAGCCTTACCTGGATCTTCGTACATGCCTGCATTAGCAAGTGGCAACGGCGCTATAAGCGCGGCTGCTGATATTGCCAAGATAACTTTCTTGAGTTTCAAAGTAGCCTCCATGAGGTGTAGTTAAGTTTGGGTGAACTTCATTTCCTCGCGGGAAGGGGCCCTTGAGTGAGGCGAGATTAACTTTCTAAAATGATTGAATTGGGGTGACTTTAGTTAACCTAATTTGAACTCTTGGTGAATCCTGCAGGACACTTTGAATCTGCGCCTTTAACAGTCTTAATGGTCGAGCCCTTTATACATTTGATGCTCG
The DNA here is from genome assembly GCA_009704515.1 of Actinomycetota bacterium. Next base: position 1,016 of record WLDZ01000058.1, on the reverse strand, counting down.
CCTTAGTTGTTGCGGCTTTCTTCTCCTTGGCAATTTGATTGGCAACGAACGCCTCTGCCTCTTTTATGAGATCTACATACTTATAAATAGGTTGTGAGTAATTAATCCCGCCGCGACCATCAAATGAACGTGACTGACCACAAGCATAAATTCTTTCAGCTGTTCCAATGTTTGCAAGATACAACAGCTTTCCGTTGTAAGTTGTTGTCAAAGAGCCACCCGAGTCACCACCACACATGCTTAATTTTCCAGGACTGAAAAAGAGCAATTGATTAGCAAGTCTCTTAGGTACTTCATACCCAACTAATTCAGTGAAATCTGCTGCAGGTCGAACTGTTGCAACTATCGATCTTGGTACATCTGATGCCATAAATCTATTTGACCGACACGGAAGCGCTTCGCCTTCAGCGCAGAGATCTACTGTATTTCCATAGCCATGCAGCTTCACTTCAGTACGGTTTTCAAGAAGTTCGAGTTCTATTTCTGGTGTAAGAATCTGAGCCGGCTCTACCCGAATCAAATCTTTCTCAAGAATCAAGATAGAAAAATCATGAAGATCTGGACTGTTGTTCGGTAAGTATCCCGGTGCAGATATTCGCTTGATTACCTTGACGCCCTGACCAATCGTCTTAATATTTGTGTTTGGCTTTCCGACTGCCAGAGATGGTCGAAACTCAACTCGTTTGCCATCTGCAAAACTAAATGCGGTATGCCCAGAAGTTAAAACAATTCGTGAAGAGTAAAGGAAGCCAGAACCATTTGCATTTAAGTCATTTGCAGTTGTCATCAATGGAACAATCCGGTCATTGGTGTTATCTGGTGCGCCTTTGTAACTAGCCAGTGCGGGTTGAGTAGCCCCAATAACAAGTGCAACCGAAAGCAACAAGGCTTGGGCTCGCTTCATCTCTCAATTCTTGCTCCAACCCTAAGACTTTTCAAGGGTTGATTCATCCCCCACGCTTGTTCGTTCGGGGTGCGACGCTAATCCAATAGTTACTGGAATTTGCTATGGCGTT
>WLDZ01000057.1 GCA_009704515.1 Actinomycetota bacterium | reverse complement strand
GTTCCATAACCATCTCGTCGCGAAGATCTGCGAACTGATCTGTAGGTGAAACAGGGAAGTAACCGCCCTTGATGCGTGTGCGGTATCCGCGGTTAGGTGTTCCATCTGGATCTGCAACGATGCCTGTGTTCCATGCACCTTCGTATGAATCGATGTGGTGGTAAGCCTCGTTGATACCTGTCTTAAAGCGGACAGCATCAAAGACATAGAACTCAGCTTCAGGAGCGAAGAATGCCTGATCTGCAATTCCTGTTGACTTCAAGAAATCAACAGCCTTCTTCACAACGCCGCGTGGGTCGCGTGAATAAGGAGTGTCATCTGAAGGATTGTGTACTGAGAAAATAATTACCAAAGTCTTCTCGAGACGGAATGGATCAATGAATGCTGATGATGGAACTGGAAGAAGTTTCATATCGGACTCATGAATTGATTGGAAGCCGCGGATAGATGAACCATCGAACATCAATCCATCTGTGAAGACTGCTTCATCAAATGATTCAACAGGAACGTTAAAGTGATGTTGGATTCCAGGAAGATCGGTAAAGCGCACATCAACGAGCTTTACATCTTCCTTCTTGATATAGGCGAAGATTTCGCTTGAGTTCTTAAACATAGGTAGGACTCCCAATAAGTCTGCTAGTCGATTAGGGGCTCGGCTCTGAGCCTTTCTCTGGGCGTAACAGTAAGTCACGCAGGGTTACAGGGGCGAATCTGTGTGTTACGCCCATGTAACAAATCCTGTGGAAAGGGAGTCAATTTTGGGCTGAAATTCTGGCCTGAGATAAGGCTCGCTCATTAGTACGCTTGGGGCATGTATCCACGGATCAGCCAAGGCCGGCGCATGCTCGGTATCACTATTGATTGGCTAGCCGCTTACGCAGTCACCCTTGGCTTCTTCGCTGGTTCTGGTTCATTTCTGGAACGCTCTAGAAATGTCGGGCTTACTGTCCTATTGGTTCTCACAGTGGAATACCTGGTCTTGGTAGCGCTCACTGGAGCCTCATTTGGCCACCGCATCGTTGGCCTCAAGGTTGTCCGCTTTAGCGATGGCGGTCCTGTGACGATTCTGCAAGCCCTCATTCGCACGCTGCTACTAGTCACAGTAGTCACAGCAGTCACCTTCGATGAAAATGGTCGCGCACCAAATGAGCGACTTTCAAATACGGTTTTAGTACAGCGTTAGATTAAGCATTAGATCTTTAGAGAAAGAAGAGTTACTTCATCCTGATGCCTTTTGGCATCGGACCTTTCGGAATCGGAAGAGACATGCCACCGACAGCTTTTAGACGAGCGCGAAGCTCGCGCATTTGATGAGCTGTTAACTTCTTTGGAAGTTTAGCTAAACGCTTCTGCAATTTACGAAGTGGAACCTGGCCTTCGCCATCTCCCACAATAATTTCTGTAATTGGCGCACCTGGGGCATAGCGCTCAGATTTCTTTCGTTCATCTTGCAACATTTGGCGAACGCCATGACCGCCTTCTGCAGTCAAAACAATTCCTGCACGACCAATAGAACGGTGGACCATATCTTGGTTTTTGTTGACTGCAACAGCTGGAGTTGTAACCCAACCTTTGCGGATCGACATAAGAACGCTTGCTCCCGCACCTAACTGTCCTTCAATCGATGCATATGCAGCTGCGCCGGCGATGCGAGTAAAGAGAATCATCGCAACTAAGAGCGATGTTGGAATTCCGATAAATGCCGCATAGAAAGGATTACCGAAGATGAGACCGATACCGACTGCTGCTGCCATTGTCACAAGTGCGCTTCCAATGAGAAGTGCACCTATCCAAGGCTTAACGCTCTTCGTGACCGCATAGGCATCACGAATCTCTTTAAAGCGTGGTTTCTTGATCTTCGGTTCGGACTTCTTTTTTCTTCCGGGAATCTTTAGGGCCATGGCGCTACTTTAGAGGAGCAGGCGCGGTACCACCAAGACGAGTCGGTGCCCAGCGCTGGCCTTCGTGAGAATCAGGGTAGTCGTTCTGAATTTTGTGGAGCATTTCGAGCATTATCGAACGAAGTTGCGCCTCACCCGCCTCTATATCGTCACCCTTTTTAAAGGTAAGCGGCTCTCCGAATGTCACGCTAATTGGGAAGTTATTGCGCTTGAGATTTCGTTTAACTTTCTTGGTCCAAATGCGTTGTGATCCCCAGATAACAGTAGGAATCACAGGAACGCCGGCACCTTGCGCGAGACGAATAACACCAGTCTTTAGCTCTTTCACTTCAAAAGAGACAGAGATAGTTCCTTCCGGAAAAATGCCGATGATCTCGCCGTCACGAAGTGCACGCAGGGCTGCCACGAAAGATCCTGAACCATTGGCACGGTCAACACTAATGTGGTGCATACCGCGTAAAAGTGGACCTGCAATCTTGTTATCGAAGAGTTCCTTCTTTGCCATAAATCTCACATAGCGTTTCATTGGTAGCGCCGCAGTTCCAGCGAGTGCAAAATCCAAATAACTCACATGGTTGATTGCGAGTATTGCTCCACCATGATCTTTATCGGGCAAATTCTCAACGCCTCGAAAATCAAAGCGAAGCCCCAAGTACCGCCAGAAAGTTTTTAGTGTGACGATTACTGGGGGATAGACAAGATCAGCCATGATTTTCGGCAGCTACCTGAGCGCGCTTTTCAAGGGCTTGCTTATAGAGACGGCCGGCGCGGTAAGAAGATCTAACGAGTGGCCCAGACATGACACCGCTGAAGCCAATGTCCTCTGCTCGCTTTGCCAGCTCTACAAACTCATCTGGCTTAACCCAGCGCTCAACAGGATGGTGCTTATTTGTTGGACGAAGGTATTGAGTGATAGTAATCAAGTCACAGCCTGCGTTATGTAAATCTTCAAGTGCTTGAATGATTTCGCTAGTATCTTCGCCGAGTCCAAGAATAAGGTTTGACTTTGTAATTAACCCGAATTCACGAGCCTGAGTAATCACATTGAGAGACTTCTCGTAAGTAAAGGCAGGTCGGATTCTCTTAAAGATTCTTGGCACAGTCTCTAGATTGTGCGCAAATACTTCAGGTCGGGTCTCAAATACTTGATTAAGAAGTTCTGGCACAGCACCAAAATCTGGTGCGAGCATTTCGACGCCGGTGCCCGGATTGAGTTCGTGGACCTTGCGAATTGTTTCAGCATAAAGCCAAGCGCCTTGATCTTCTAGATCATCGCGAGTGACTCCAGTGATAGTTGCGTATCGCAGACCCATGGTTGCAATTGATTCAGCTACGCGGCGAGGTTCGTCACGATCGAGTGGCTCAGGTTTTCCGGTATCGATATTGCAGAAATCACAACGACGAGTACAACGCTCGCCTCCGATAAGAAATGTCGCCTCTTTATCTTCCCAACATTCAAAAATATTTGGACAAGCTGCCTCTTGGCAGACAGTATGTAGTGATTCAGTTTTTACAAGTGAGCGAAGGCGAGTGTATTCAGGCCCCATGTTGGCGCGAGTCTTAATCCATTCGGGCTTTCGCTCAATGGGAGTCTCGGCATTTCTAGCTTCAATGCGAAGTAGCTTGCGGCCTTCTGGTGCAATTGTCATGCGCTCACCTTTGCTAGGGCATCAAAGAGATGTCGTTCTACTGATGGTTGTACATCCTCAATAGTAATAGCTCGACCCAGTTCTCGTTCCATGGAAGTCACTTGCGCATCGGCAATTCCGCAGGGAATGATCGCCGAGAATGCAGATAAATCAGGGGCGACATTGAGAGCAAAGCCATGCATCGATGTGCCAGACGCAACCCGTATGCCTATCGCGGCAATCTTTCGCTCGCCCGCCTCGTCGCAGACCCAAACGCCAGAGCGCCCAGCGATGCGTTGGCCGGTGATTCCAAAATCCTGACAGACATTTATGAGTCCTGCCTCAATCTCGCGGACGAAGCCAACGAGTTCGTGGGGATTTTGCAATCTGACAATTGGATAACCAACCAACTGACCAGGACCATGCCAGGTTATCTTGCCGCCACGATCAACATCAATAACGGGGGCTCCATTGTGAGGACGCTCTTCTTCAAGGGTTCTCTTGCCAGCGGTGTAAACGGCGGGATGTTCAAGGAGAATCAAAGTGTTTGGGCGAACTCCAGATGAAACCTCACTGTGGATTCGTCTTTGAATGCCCAGCGCCTCCTCGTATTCGACAAGGCCACCTAATTGCAGGGCCAAGGCTGCAGATGCATTCACACGCTTAGCCTAAAGGTAGACTGAGCGCCATGCTAACCAAGTCAAAGAAGCCGCTAGCCGTATCAATTCTCGTCGTGATTGCCTGGTTTTTGATCACAGGGGTCTTTGGTCCTCTCTTTGGCAAGCTATCGACCGTTCAAGAGAATAACAACTCATCCTTCTTGCCCAAGGGCGCTGAGGCCACCCTGGCATCTGATGAGATTTCCAAGTTCTCCGCCGGAACCGCTTTCAATTTCCCCACTCTTATTCTGCTCGAGGGTCAACTTTCTCCAGAGGCTCTCACCAAGGTCAATGCGCATTTAGAAAGCCTTCGTTCTCTCACTCTCGCTGATACCCAGGCCAAGGTTGGAGATTACTTGCTGAAGAATCAGCCAATTGTGGCTTTCCCTTCACAGGACCAAGGCGCAATTTTGATTAACATCCCATTAGATGGTGAGACTCTCGGCAAGTTACTTCCCAATGAAGAACCTGTCTTACCTGCGCTGATTGAAGCGCTGCGCGAAGATATGAAGGAATTTGCAGCAGAGGTAAATCTGGATCCCTATGTAACTGGTCCAGGTGGTTTGCTGGGAGATCTCTTCGGAGCTTTCGGTTCAATCGACACGACTCTCTTGTTAACAACTTTAGGTGTTGTGGCATTCATTTTGATTTTTGTTTATCGCTCTCCCGTATTGTGGATTATTCCATTGCTATCAGCAGTCTTTGCACTTTCCTTAGCTGGCGGAATTGTTTACCTCTTGGCAAAAGCGGACATCATTGATGTCGATGGTCAATCCCAAGGAATTCTTTCTATTCTCGTTGTCGGTGCTGCAACCGATTACGCACTTTTACTGATTGCCCGTTATCGCGAAGAACTTCATCATCATGAAGATAGATTCGATGCGATGCGCGCTGCTTATAAAGGCGTATGGGAACCAATCTTGGCGTCAGGCTCAACAGTTGCGATTTCGCTGCTCATGCTGCTCTTTAGCCAACTATCAAACTCTGCTGGACTTGGTCCGGTAGGTGCGATTGGTATCGCTGCTTCTGTCTTTACAATTTTGACTCTACTACCAGCACTGCTATTAATCTTCGGACGCTGGATTTTTTGGCCACGCACCCCCAAGAGCGATGGCATAGATCAGATGACTGGCGGATTGTGGTCAACAATTGCACAACGAGTTGCGAAAAACCCGAGAAAATCATGGATTATCACTGGTTCGGCGCTGCTTATCTTGGCTTTCTTCTCAACGACTTTGCGTGCCGATGGAATCGGAACAGTCGATACGTTTGTTTCTAAACCTGAATCTGTTGTAGGTCAGTCTCTATTAGAGAAGCATTTTCCTGGGGGAGAAGGCGACCCAACTCAGATAGTTGTGAGCGCAGATAAAGCGCAAGCTGTGACCCAAGCGGTAAGTAAGGCTCCAGGAGTTACTGAGGTAGTTCCTGCAGATCAAGGTCGTATCGTTGGTGGAAAAACTATTCTTCATGTCACGCTAGATCAAGCACCGGACAGCGTTGAAGCTGGGGGATACATACCAGCGATTCGTGAGGCAGCAAAGAGCGCTGATGCAAGCGCGCTTGTAGGAGGTACCAGCGCGGTTTACTTTGATGTTCGAACCGCTAACGATCGAGATAACAAAACAATTATTCCGATCATTCTCTTGGTTATTACCATCATTCTTGGCTTCCTGCTCCGCAGCATCATAAGTGCGATTGTTTTGCTAGGAACTGTGGTGCTCTCATACTTTGCAACTCTGGGAGTCTGTGCACTGGTCTTTAATCATGCCTTTGGATTCGCAGGTGGAGATAATTCCTTCCCGCTCTTCGCATTCATCTTCTTGGTTGCACTCGGAATCGATTACAACATCTTCCTTATGACGCGCGTGCGCGAAGAATCTGCCAAGCTCGGTACTCGTGAAGGCGTGATTAAGGGAGTGGCAGTTACGGGCGGCGTGATCACTTCAGCAGGAATCGTTCTCGCTGCAACATTTGCTGTGCTTGGCTTGATTCCACTTGTTCCACTAGCTGAACTTGGATTCGCGGTTGCATTCGGAGTGCTTCTCGACACAATTATTGTTCGCTCAATCTTGGTGCCAGCTCTGGTGCACGAAATTGGTCCGAAGATTTGGTGGCCTTCCAAACTTGTTCAGCGCGGCTAACGCCTTATGAGTGCTGTTGTTATTGGTGGCGGATTAGCTGGGCTTAGCGCTGCGCTAACGCTGCAAGAAGCGGGGGAAGAGGTAGAGCTCTTCGAAGCTTCCGATAGCGTTGGCGGCCGCCTGCGATCTGATTATCTAGACGGGTTCATCCTGGATCATGGATTCCAACTGATTAATGCGGGCTACCCAGAGATTAAACGATTAGG
>WLDZ01000056.1 GCA_009704515.1 Actinomycetota bacterium | reverse complement strand
CCCGAGAGGCCTAGCGGAGAGCCGATTGCTAGAACAGGATCTCCCACAGCAACTTTGTCACTATCGCCAAATTGAAGGGCGGTGAGTCTCTTATTGCTAATTCGCAAAACAGCAAGATCGTAAGAAACTTCTCTACCAATCACATCGGCTTCGTAAGAGCTACCATCTTGCAGCCGAACTAGGATCTTTCCGCCACTTGTGACCGCTTCAGCAATCACATGGTTATTAGTCAGAATGTAACCATCGCTGGCTATTACAAACCCAGAACCCGTTGAGCCTCCATCCGAGCCTTTTGCTTCGATTGATACAACTGAAGGGAGAACTCGCTTTGCAATCCCGGCCACAGAATCGGGAGATCGTTCAATTGTGGAATTAGAGGAAACTAGTCGTGTTGAGTATCCAAAGAGAGAGCCACTTGATGCAGCTCCAAAAGCGCCTGCAATAAGTCCAACCAAAATTGTTGTGGTGAGAAAAGTGCGAAACGAAACTTTCATGCGTGAGCGAGAAGGAGCATTCCACCAAGGGCTATTTGCACCTGGTCCGAATCCATCTCCGTGATTACTCATATCTCGCTTCCCTTTAATTTACAGTAGTTAAAATAGTTATAACTTTGTTGCTAGTAATAAACCATCGCCGATTGGAATTAGCGTTGTCGCCCATGTTTCGGTATCGAACTTGATTGCTTTGCCTGCTTCGCGAAGAGCGACCGTTTTTGGATCGCGCTGAGCAGGATCACTTACTTTACTGCCACCAAAAAAGTTATCCACTACAAAGACTCCGCCGCTGCGCAGAATGCGAGCTGCTTCTGAGATTGCATAGGGTAAATCTTCTGGCTCGTGTCGAAAAATGACCATGTCGTACGCGCGATCAGTTAATTTGGCTACAACTTCCATTACAGGGTTGGTGATTAATCGAAACCTTTGGGGAGCAATATCTGCTTCAGCAAATGCTTGACGTGCAATCGAGCTATGTTCCATCTCATCATCAATTGAAGTGATAGTGCCCGAATTAAGCATTCCATCTAATATCCAGAGTGAACCCACACCCGATCCGGTTCCGATTTCTACAACTGATTGTGCTTTCAATAGTCTGGCTAAGAAAGATAAATATGCGCCAGCACCAGGAGTGACATCGAGAGTACCGATTTCGACACCACGGGCTCTTGCTGCGCTCTTAGTCGGATCTTCTCCGATAAAGCTCTCGGCATATGAATGAGGATCGATAATCATGAAAGAGACACTATCCAATTTACGAGTAAGCGCACCCCGAAACCGGTGCCGCCCTTCGGATTTTCTCCTGAATCGCTCTCGCTGCGCCCAGGTCCTGCAATATCAAGGTGGAGCCACTTGCGATCTCCTACAAATTGCTCGAGATAAAGCGCTGCGGTGACTGAACCTGCAGAACCATCGCCTTTATCGGCTGTGTGATTTAAGTCTGCAACATCACTGAGAAGAGAATCTAAGTACTCATCAATCAGCGGCATATGCCAGACACGTTCGCCTGAGATTTCACCAGCAGCAAAGAGTTGTTGGGCTAATTTTTCATCCCGGGAATACATTGCGGCATATTGGCGACCTAGCCCGAGTGTGGCCGCACCAGTAAGGGTTGCAATATCAATTAGATAATCGGGGTCGAGATTCTTATCTGCATAGGCCAATCCATCAGCCAAGACCAAGCGCCCCTCTGCATCAGTATTAATGATCTCAACGGTAGTGCCGTCATATTGCGTGATGATATCTGAGGGGCGTTGCGAAGTACCTGAAAGAGCATTTTCAGCACACATCATCAAAACTGTAAGTCTGATATTTGGTTGAAGATCTGCAATTGTAGAAATCGTGGCGAGCGCTGCAGCTGCTCCAGCCATATCGCTCTTCATTCCAACCATGGTGTCGTATGGACGTTTAAGTGAGACGCCTCCGGTATCGAAGGTGATTCCTTTTCCGACGATGACAATGTGGGGAAGCGCAGTTGCTGCTTTGCTATTCGACTTCGCAAGCTTCTTAGGAACATACGAGAGCTCAATAAAGCGTGGACCTGGATTCGGTGATGAACCACCTACTGCAACCAACCCTCCGAATTTTGTTAATTCACGGCCTGATAGAACTTTGATTGTCAGATCCTTCTCATCGGCCACTCGCTTTGCTTCATTGGCAAGCCAGAGCGGATTCTTAATATTTGAAGGAGTGTGGATGAGGTCTCTCGCTAGCGATACACCTTGTGCAATTGAGTTAGCTCTAGCCAAAGTGTTTTGATCTTGGCTTGCAATGGATAGGTGTGGAATTTCTGGTGGTGTTCCGCTCTTGAGGTGCCACATGTACGCACCCAGTGCCATGGAAATTGCATGAGCTGTAACGGCCGATGAATCTTCTTTTTTCTCTGCAGTTAGTAAAGAGATGAGGTGTTCTGCTTTTCCGCGAACTTTTCTACCTAAGGCGGCACCAGCAGTGCGAAGAGATGTCAGACTCTGATCTCCTGCTCCCACGAGATAGAGACGATCCATCGTGGTGCGAGAATCAAGTACGGGAATTTCGAAAATCTCTCCTGCTTTACCTGTGGGTTTAAAGAAGGCTAATTCATCGAGAAGATTTATCTCAAAGAGCGTTTCGATTTCAGAGAGAAGTGAGGGTGAACCGATAAATGAGAATGTTTCGTCTTCTTGCTTAATAAAGCCGAGCGCTAAAAGATCTCCTTCGAGGAGCGAATGTAGCTTTGGCTCAACCGAGGAGAGCATCGTGAAGTGGCCTTACTTCTTGATAAGGGCGACAGCTGCTTCGAGTGCGGCGCTGAGATTGTTAGCCTCTTGTGGATTGAGTTCGACCACGAGGCGACCTCCGCCTTCTAGTGGGATGCGCATCACAAGGGAGCGTGCTTCCTTGGTGACTTCCATTGGGCCATCGCCAGTACGGGGTTTCATCGCTGCCATGGCGTAAGTATCTCGCATATGAGCCTACTTATGGAAATCGTAAAAAGGTCGAAATCGCGCTTTCTCGCCTTAGGTGAGCGGGAGTTAGAGGCCCATAAGGAGAGTAATTCTCTCTTTACCCGACTCGATGAGTGCACGGACGGATTTTTCAGGAACCTTCAGAAGATCCGCTATCTCATCAGCAGATTTACCGCCGAGAAAGTGAAGGGTAAGAATGATGCGCTCCTCTTCAGGCAGAGATGCAATTAGCTCTCTGACAGTTTGAGGGGCGCTCATAGGTAGAGAGATTACTCCTGTTGGCGCACAAATCGGGCGAGAGAAATCTTTACCCCGATGAGAATAAAGGGGCGAATGAGCAAAAATAACGCTCTAGGTGCCTCAATCTCCTCTGACCAGTGAAAGAGCGAATGTGAATCATCAATCGCCTCAACTTCAAACTTCCCTGTGCCTTTAAGTATTGATCCATAGTGAATCACATCGCAACGCTCTGGTGGATTCCATGCAGTGACCTCCATTAAATCCAATAGCCCTAACTTTTTAAAGCGAGGGTAGTAGCGATGCAAAGGCCCAGTGAAGGCAGCGATTTTTACACCAACTCCAGATATTTGATCTCCTTCAACCCAAACTTTTGTTTGTAGCATCCATTTGCTCTGCCCTTGCCAATCAACAATGGCCTGCCATGCCTGCTCTTGTGAAAGCGGAACTGCAACAGTAAGTGCGAGTGAATTATTCATTACGGGACTTAACCGTGAGTCTTAATAAAGGTAATTGCTTCATCGATTGTCGTTGCCCAAAGCACAAGGTCTCGCATTCCAGGTTTAACAAAATGGGAATCCTCGAGCTCGATAACGAGTTCGTGTAACTTTCGATAAACACCTTCAGGGTCAAGAATCACAATAGGTTTGCTGTGAAAACCTAAGTAACGTCCCACCCAAATCTCAATCAACTCTTCAAGTGTGCCAAGACCGCCTGGTAGCGCAATAAATCCATCTGCAAGCTCTTCAATCTTACCTTTGCGAGAGCGCATTGAATCAACAACAACCAGTTCGTCATTATCATGATCGGCAAATTCAATATCGACTAGGCGCTGCGGAATAATGCCAATTGTCTTTCCGCCCTTACTTCGAGCTCCCCTTGAGATAGCGCCCATCGATGAGATGTAACCGCCCCCTGAGACCAAATCGAATCCTGCGTCAGCAATTGCTGCACCGAGATCAAAGGCAAAATCTATAAATTTTTCATCTATTTGGGATGAAGATGAGCAGTAAACGGCGATACGCATACGGCTGAGGATAGAGGTTGAGTTACTCTTATGCCATGTCAACATCAGATAACAGTCGTTTGGCGCACGGACACGGAGTTGCAACCCTGTCAGGCACTTCTGTATTAGATGTCTGGTTTCCTGCTCCAGCATTGGGCGCGCTTGCATCAACAGCGGATGAATCACTACAAGCTTTAGCAAAACCAGATTCAGATCGCGGAGTAACACGAGAAGTCGTTTCACTTGAGATTAATCTTGATGATGCCCCAAAAGATGCACTCGATGCCTATCTTCGCCTGCATTTGCTCTCTCATCGTTTAGTGGCGCCACACGGGCAATCATTAGATGGAATCTTTGGTTTGCTAACAAATGTTGTTTGGACCTCACATGGCCCGTGTGCAATCGAAGGTTTTGAGTTAACGCGTGCGAAGTTAAAGTCGAAGCATGGAAATGTCACAATCTTTGCTGTCGATAAGTTTCCGCGCATGGTTGATTATGTAATTCCTTCCGGAGTTCGAATCGCTGATGCTGATCGCGTGCGCTTAGGTGCTTATCTTTCTTCGGGAACAACTGTGATGCACGAAGGCTTCGTCAACTTTAATGCCGGAACCTTGGGTACTTCGATGGTTGAGGGCAGAATTTCAGCTGGAGTTGTTGTTGGAGATGGCAGCGACGTCGGTGGAGGCGCTTCAATAATGGGTACTCTCAGCGGTGGCGGAAAAGAAGTTATCGCTATTGGTCAAAAGTGCTTGCTTGGGGCTAATTCAGGGCTAGGAATTTCACTTGGCGATAATTGTGTAATCGAAGCAGGTACTTACATTACAGCTGCCTCAAAAGTTACTTTGCCTGATGGCGAGATTGTTAAAGCTGGAACTTTGTCAGGTGCTAGCAACTTGCTCTTCCGGCGTAATTCACTTTCTGGCGGTTTAGAAGTGATTATGCGCACCGGAACATGGGGCGGCTTAAATGCTTTGCTCCACGCGAATTAGCGCTTTTGATTTACATGAATTGAGTTTAGCCCGCTAAAGGGGTAAACCAAGGCGAAGGTATCTTGGTGCGACTTCTAAAAGTATCGCCACGGATCACCATCGTCACACCATTGGTCGAAGTGCCTTTTATCCAGGTTACGGCTCCTGCTGAATTGCGAGACATAATCTCTAGCGAAGCAACATCAGGTAGACCAAAAGCACGTGAAACCAATGCTTGTGTTGAAGTTGCCGTCCATGATGCATAACGCGGATTGAGTGTTGCTAGAACGCTCGCGGTATCTGCCACGGAATGCGTATAGGCAGTAAATCCACCCCAAGCATCGGCGCTTGATTGCGTGGCTCCGCCAGAGGATGAGAAGTAGTAAGCCTGAATTGGCTTGCCATTACTTAAAATCGCTAGCCCAGTTGAGCTATCGACAAGAGTGCGCAGTACTGCTGCGCGCCAAATCTGACCAACACGGGGCTCGCTCTCTTTCGCAAAACCTACAAAGTTTTGGTCAACGATATGGTCATAGACATTGCAGTCACAGGCAGGTCTAATCACGCCCATCTTTGAAAGTGCATAGCTTCTTGCGGCAATAGTTTGTGCCTCTAATATCGCTGGTGGCCATGATGTAGGCACCTCACTAATTCCAAGTAAATACTCATCACGCAATGCAAGGGAATTGGTGATTTCTAGCGCGCCTTTTACAACCTTAATTTGAATTTGGCCATAGCGATATCGGCTGGTTGAACTAGATTCAGTTACCGTAACAACAGGAGCTGCTCCCCCAGACCAACGCAGCGTTGCAACAGCTGGAGTACCTGGTAACCCTTGAATCCCTTTTTTATCTATAGAGATAGAAATTGTTAACTTCTTTTTATTTGCAACGCTCAAGATTGGGGCTGTTACTGTTTCTGAGATAGGCAGATCGCCAGCAAAAATTTTGAGTGAGCTTGAGTTGGTTGAGGTAGAAAAGATTGCACCTTTAAGTGCGTGGCCAATATTTACGCGGATAGTCGCTGTGTCCACGACTGGGACAACATCAACATCTTTGTAATAGTACTTAAGGATTGATGTAGCGCTCTCGCCGGCTGCAGCCATTGCGCGTGCCCCGATTTGACTCATACCAACTCCATGGCCAAAACCAGAACCAGTAAATGTAAAAATAGCTGGGGCAGTGTTAGCTAACGCTGGCGGCGCCATGAGAGAGACTGTTAGTGAGATTGCAAGAAAAATCGCCCCTCTGCGGACTTTAGACATCCTCATCGGAAGAAGCGCTCTTTCTTACATTCATAAATTTCTGATATTCGGCAATAACCTCTGCGGGTTTCCCGCGAGCCATTAACTTTCCTTTGTTAAGCCAGATAACTTCATTACATACATCTTCAATTGTTGCTAGCGCGTGGCTCACCAAAAT
>WLDZ01000055.1 GCA_009704515.1 Actinomycetota bacterium | reverse complement strand
TGCTGCGTGCGCCCTCGAGCGATGAGGGAGAATTCTGTGGGGCGCGATTCGTAGGGCGCTTACGCCTACGCTTTTTCTTCGGAACTTCGCTGCCCGCACCAGGTGCCGGGGTCATGGAGTAAGAGTACGCGACTAGGCTTATCTATTGTGAGTAACGAGAAGATCAATTTGGGGCGCGAGCTTGCGCTGCAAACACTGGTTGAGCGGGCACCGCTGGCCAGCTCTCTCGCGACCGCTTTTAAGGCAAAAGGATTCAAGCTCGCTCTCGTCGGTGGACCAGTACGCGATGCAATTTTAGGACGACTTGGAAATGATCTCGATTTCACAACCGATGCGCACCCACTCGAGACAAAGAAAATTCTCAAGGGTTGGGCTGAAAACATTTGGGATACCGGGATTGCATTTGGAACCGTTGCGGGAAAACGCGGCGATACAACAGTTGAAGTAACAACTTATCGCAGCGAAAAATATGAAGAAGAATCTCGCAATCCAGATGTTGAGTATGGCGATTCAATTGATGGAGATTTGTCACGCCGAGATTTCACTATTAATGCGATGGCTTTAGAGCTCACAACTGATGTTCCAGAATTCATTGACCCATTTAATGGAATTGATGATTTAGCAAAGAAGATAATCAGAACACCAGCAAGCGCGGAACAATCATTTAGTGATGATCCGTTGCGCATGATGCGTGCTGCTCGGTTTGCAGCTCAGCTCAACTTTGCTTTGGATGAAGAAGTTATAGATGCAATGAAAGATATGGCAGGCCGTATCTCGATTATTTCATCGGAACGCATCCGTGATGAGTTTGTAAAGTTATTGTTATCGCCGGCACCACGAATCGGAATCTCAATCTTGGTTGAAACAGGGCTAGCTGCAATCATTCTTCCCGAAGTTCCGCAATTGCAGTTAGAGGTCGACGAACACCATCACCATAAAGATGTATACGAACATTCAATTACCGTACTTGAGCAGGCTATTGCACAAGAAGAACGTCTAGGTGGAGTAAATCTTGTTCTGCGCTTAGCAGCGTTATTGCACGATATTGGTAAGCCAAAAACTCGTAACTTGATTCCAGGTGGTGGGGTTTCTTTTCACCATCACGAAGTAGTTGGTGCTCGTTTAGCAAAAAAACGTTTAAAAGAGTTGCGTTTTGATAATGAAACGATCGAGGCGGTGGAGACTTTAGTGGCCCTTCATCTTCGCTTCCACGGTTATGGCGAAGGCGAGTGGACCGATTCTGCAGTAAGGCGTTATGTCCGTGATGCTGGGGAACTTTTGACTCACCTGCATCTACTTACTCGCGCCGATTGCACGACCCGAAACGCGAAGAAAGCGGAGCGTTTATCGCGTATTTACGACAGCCTAGAGGCGCGGATTGCAACACTTATGGAGCAAGAAGAGCTCTCAAAGATACGTCCCGATCTGGATGGCGCCGAAGTTATGGCACTTCTTGAGATTAAGCCAGGAGCTGAGGTCGGGAAGGCGCTTGATTTCCTAATGGAGCTTCGTATGGAGCATGGACCTTTAGGGAAAGAGCGTGCAGAGAAAGAGTTGATGCAGTGGTGGGTTAATCGCGATCGTACGCGCCGTCCGCCTGCGCAAGATTAATTTTTTAAGAAAAATTTACTTGGGCGCATTGCAATAATTGCAACGAGTGCATATCCGATTGCAATGACAAGCGGAACCAACCAAGAGTCACCACTTTGAGGCAATAGAAGAGCGGCAACGAGTGAGCAGCTGACAATTGAACCGTTAACTAAGACGTCATAGACAGCGAAGACGCGACCACGGAACTCGTCACTTATCTTGACTTGTACTAAAGCATCATTTGTCACCTTAAGGCTCTGCCCGAATAACCCAGTGATAAAGGCAGTGATGATGAGATGAATTTGAGTTCGATCAATAACTAGAACAAGTGAACCAAGAGATGCGATAAAGAGTGATAGTCGCATCCAGCGATGGCGCCCCATCCGCCGTACACCCAACGGCGCAACAATTGCGCCGATTGTAAATCCAACAGCAGCAAACGAGAGCGCAACACTTAGCCCTGCTAATCCAGCAGCGCTGTCAGCCGGATCATTAAAAGTGTTTCGCTCAAGCAATAACGCAGTCAAAGTTAGCGCTGTAATTCCACCACGATGTACTGCAATTGCAAATATTCCACGCGCAGCATCAGCATGGTCTTGTAGAAAACGAAACCCTTCACGCATCTCTACAAAACCTTGCTTTATTGAGGCTTTCACAAGTTCGTGCGGTAAAGGCCCAATTTCAGACTTTTGCAAGATTGCAGCAAAGAATGCAGCGATGAGATATCCGCACGCAGCAGTTAAAATCAAAATCGAATCTGCGTGATCAGCAGTTGCGGCACCATCAGTGAGGCGTCTAATGAAAAGCCCTATTCCACCACCTAGAACAACTGCTACAGAACCGGCAGTTACTGCCAACGCATTTGATTCAATAAGTTTGTTAGCTGGTGCAAAGAGTGGCAACCCAGCAGATAAACCAGCAAGAATCAGGCGATTTACACCGAATGCAACGAGTACCAAGATTGTGAGTTCAAGCCCGGTACGGCCTTGAAAGATGAGTAGTGCAATAAACAAAAGCGTTGTTGCGCGAGCAAGGTTTGCAAAGAGAATGGCACGTTGTCGCGAGAAGCGATCAAGAACTGTTCCGACCATAGGTCCGATGAGTGAATATGGAAGAAGAACAACGGCAAAGGCTAAAGCGGCGTTGAGAGCAGAGGCCTGCCTTTCAGGCGAAAAGAGAATGAAAGATGCCAACGCAGATTGAAAAATTCCGTCAGTAAATTGACCCATCCATCGTAAACGCAAGAGTCGTCGCAGTTTCGAATCACCCATTAATTGCCAGAAGGCCGAGCTACGAATCTGCACATGAGAAGCGTAGTTAAAGAAAGGGGATTATTCTTCTCTTTATGGCGTCACAGGTGCGAACAGCGCGAGGATTCATCGATTATTCACTTGATAAACGCGCCACCCTGCTCAATCTCTTCAAAGGTGTCGTTGACGCCTGCGATGCCGACCCATATCTAATGCGGGCGGCGAAATATCACGGCGAGAAAGCTGGACGAAATTGTCCGGTCTGTAAAAAAGATCGCCTAGTTGAGATTCGATATATCTTCGGCGATCAACTCGGACAGTTCTCAGGAAGAATTAAAACTCCTGAGGAACTCATAGAATTAGAGAAAGAGTTTGGTGAGTTTGCCGTCTATATCGTTGAAGTATGTCGTGATTGTTCATGGAATCACCTATGTACCTCATTCCTATTAGGTGATGGAAGAGTCCGAAAGCCGCCTCGTCGCCAGCGGACACTCGAAGATGAGGACTTCAGCGGTAACCTTGGTTCGTGAGCAAAAAGAAATCGTCTGCGATGGTCGCGATTAGGCGCAGACTCTTGCGTGCCGCAATCTTCTTAGGTGGCTTTGGTTTTGTCGCTGGTTCAACCCTCTTTGCTCTGGCATGGTTCACTGTTGATATTCCAGATCCCAATGCATATGTAAATAGCCAGGCAACGGTTATCCAATATTCAAACGGACAAGAGATTGGTCGCATCGGAGCACAGAATCGTCAGATACTGCCTCTTGCAAAAATTCCATTACGCCTTCGCTATGCAGTGATGGCAGCAGAAGATAAAAACTTTTACTCAAACCGAGCATTTAGCGTTACAGGATTAATTTCAGCAGTTGCAGACAATGTGCTTACCTTCGGAAAAGGCCGCGGTGGCTCAACAATTACCCAGCAATACGCCAAGACCGCTTTTCTTACGCCAGAACGCAGTATCCAGCGAAAAGTAAAAGAGTTGGTCATTGCGCTCAAGCTTGAGAATGCGATGACAAAAGATCAGATTCTTGAGAATTACCTCAACACTATTTACTTCGGCCGTGGTTCATATGGTGTTCAGACTGCAGCGCAGCAATATTTCAATCGTAACGCCAATCAATTATCAATCGCACAATCAGCAGTGATTGCCAGTATTTTGCGATCTCCGGGCCTTTATGATCCGGCACTCGGCGGCGACAACCAAGCACGTATCGAGGCGCGATTTAAATATGTTATTGAAGGAATGTTGGAGCAGAAATGGATTACCGAGGAAGAAGCTGCTGCAGCTAAGTTGCCAGTAATCGCACCTCGCACGACAGGTGGTTCGCTCAGCGGCCCAAAGGGATACATTATTGATTCAGCACTTAAAGAGTTAAGCAAGCTCGGTTTCTCCAACGAACAATTGATGGTTGGCGGATATGTCATTAAGACAACCATCGTGCAGAAGGCACAAACTTCTGCAGTAGATGCGGTCAACAAGTTCTCTCCAAAAGATGCACCTGAAAATCTTCATATTGGACTTGTAGCGATTCGCCCTGGCACTGGAGAAATCATCTCTATGTACGGTGGAAAAGATTATGTCGTTCGGCAGCTCAATGATGCAACGCAATCTATTGCGCTAGCAGGCTCTACCTTTAAGCCTTTTGCACTTATTGCAGCTCTCGAAGCAGGCATTCCACTCACCTCAATGTGGAATGGTGATTCACCACAGACCTTCGATGATTTAGGTCGCCCATATATTGTTAAAAATTATGGTGACGAAGGCTGGGGACAGACAGATCTTCTCAATGCCACACAACACTCTATAAATACAATTTATGTGCCACTTGGCATGAAAGCAGGACTCGATAAAGTCGTTGATGTAGCGCGACGTTCCGGTATCCCAGAGAGCGTTGCGATGATTCCAACACCTTCAGTTTCCCTGGGCGTTGCCAGCCCGCGTGTAATTGATGTTGCAAACTCTTATGCGACATTCGCTGCAAATGGAATCTATGCGAAGCCTTACCTGATTGCATCAGTGGCCGGTCCAAACAAAGGCATTCTTTATGAAGGTAAGGCAGAGACCCGTGAAGCATTTAGTGCAGAGGTAGCTGCAGATTTAACCTACGCACTTAAATCAGTTGTTAACGGCGGAACTGGCGCGGCAGCGCTAGCACTTGGTCGCCCAGCAGCAGGTAAGACCGGTACATCGCAATCCAATGCATCAGCGTGGTTTAGCGCTTACACCCCAGAGCTCGCAGCATCAGTTGCACTCTTCAGAGATAGCGCATCAGAATCCCTCAACGGAATTGGTGGGCTGACATCAGTTACCGGTGGATCTTTCCCTGCACGAATCTGGACTGCATTTATGAAGGGCGCGCTGAGAGGCGAACCCATCACTGAATTCCCAGCGCCTTCAAATATCGGTGGGCTCGATCCGATTGTGTACACCGATGGTGGCGTACAAACACCTAAGAAGAGATAAGCAGCTCGCAAAGAATGCGTTTTACTGTACGCGTTGTAATTGCGTTAGCAATACTTGCAACAGCGCTCTCGTACTTTAAATTTAACCATTGCGAAGATAACAATTTTGCCGGCCCAGATCAATACATTCATGCTTGTTATTCAGACCTGCCAGCGCTCTTTAGTGAGAGAGGTTTCGGCCAAGGGCAATGGGCATTTTCGGGCAATGAGCAGGCAGCTGAATATCCAGTATTGCAAGGCGTAATAATGTGGGCGACTGCACAGATTTCTAGTGATAGCCCAATTACTTATTTTCGAATAAATATCTTTCTTATCGGACTTCTCTTTATAGCATCAGCGCTAATCCTCTATCGAATACGCCCTGAACTTTCATATCTCTATGCAATTGCACCAACGGGTGTAGCGGCGCTCTTTATCAATTGGGATCTCTGGGCAATTGTCACGATGCTACTTGCAATTTATTGGTTCGATCGAAAGCGTGAAACTCTGAGTGCGGTTGCGCTAGCAATCTCAATAGCAACCAAGTTCTTTCCAATCTTCTTGCTCTTACCCATCGCAATAATTTATCTGCGTCGCCACAATATTCGTGGCGGCTTCAGGTATATCGCTCTCACTCTTGCAGTATTTGTGGCAATCAATATTCCGTTTGCGCTGACCACACCGCAAGGATGGTGGCGCTTCTATGAACTTAACCTCAACCGTAAAGCCGATTGGGGTTCTATTTGGTATGCCCTCTCTGTTTTAGGAGTTGATTTAGCCAATATCAATTACCTTTCAATCTTGGCGGTGCTCATCGCGATTTCTGCGATTGCAATCTTCTTGCTTCAAACAAAGCAGACCCTTCCGTTATCTGAAAGTGCGCTCTATATATTTATTGCAATGATGGCAGTGAGCAAGGTTTATTCTCCGCAATATGTTTTGTGGCTAGTACCTCTTGCGCTGCTTGCACTCAAAGATAAGCGCGACTTGCCTTGGTTCTGGGGATGGCAGATTGCTGAAATCGGTTATCACATCGCGATCTGGCAGCACCTGGCCTCTTTGACAGGCGCAACCTTCGGTCTGCCAGTTAAGGCATATGCGACATTTACCTTGATTCGGATAGTCGCCTCAATAGCCCTGGCAGTAGCTCTCGCGCGTAGGCATAAGAGGAATGAGAGTTTTCCAGCGGGCGAATTTCTCTTATCGAGCGGCTCGAGTTACCCTTAACCTCCCTTGAAAGAGGCCATCCGGCCTTATTGATAGGGCTTTTAACCCTCCTGTCACGGAAATCCC
>WLDZ01000054.1 GCA_009704515.1 Actinomycetota bacterium | reverse complement strand
GTTCCGCTAGTAACTCCTCCGATAACTTCTCCTGCTTCATTTTTTACCACCATGCCTGCACGCGGAATTCCACGATCTTTCGAGGCCAAGCCACGCAAAACTCGAACCGCCCCTATCTCGCGCTCATTCTGCAAAGCCAAGCTGCCCGTAAAGCTCTCTTTCTTCCAGCCTATAGCCCACTGCGCACTCGCTTGCACTGGAGTAATCGATAATGAAAGTTCATGTCCGTGAAGTGGGTATCCCATTTCGGTTCTAAGAGTGTCCCGAGCGCCAAGTCCGCAGATCACTCCCTGAAACGGTTCCATCGCCAGAACAAGCGCTTTCCACACTGCTTGGGTTGAATCTGATGTTGGAACAATTTCAAAACCGTATTCACCTGTATAACCCGTTCTACAAAGAAGGGCTTTTGCTCCACCAATCTCAATTTCTTTAAACGACATATATTCAATATCAGCGTTGACGCCTAGTGATGTAAGAACATCACTAGAGCGGGGACCCTGTAACGCAATAACCCCAAAATTCTCATGGAGGTTTTCGATAACGATACCTTCGGGAGCATTTGCTTTAAGCACTCTGACAACTTCGGCGGTATTTGATGCATTGGGTATCAGAAAAAAATCGTCTGCCGAGTTTCGATAAACAATGAGATCATCAATCACGCCGCCATCATCGTTGCAACACAATGTGTATTGGGCCTGTGAGTCTTTGATTCGATTGAGGTCATTTGTAAATTGGGTATTAAGAAATTCGAGAGCCCCCGCGCCTTTCACTGAAGCTTTACCGAGATGTGAAACATCGAAAAGGCCGACTCTTTCGCGCACTGCAGCATGCTCAGCAAGAACGCCCGCACCCGGATATTCGATGGGCATGAGCCAACCGCCAAAATCGGCCATCTTCGCGCCTAAGGCAAGATGCTCAGAATGCAATGGTGAGTTTTTCACATAGACAACTTACACTTACACCGTAAAGTCAGGGTGAAAATTAGGGAGCAATATGTGTGCGATTAAGATTTCAGATGGAATTATCAAGGATGAGATCCTGGTAATCGGTGTCGCAACCAAATCTGGAAAAGGCGCACTTCAACTCGAGTCAGGTGAGCTTGCCTTAGATACTAAATCTCTAATCTCCACGCTTAACGACCTTGGGGCTACCGGAAAATCAGATGAAGTTACCTTGGTCCCAGGGAGTTCAACGCGATTGATTGCAGTCACAGGTTTGGGAAAAGCAGCAAGTGTCTATAGCGATGAAACGCTGCGCCGCGCAGCAGGTGCTGCCGCTCGTGCGCTAGCTGGCAATACAAGCGCAACTTTCTCACTTCCAGCTAAAAATGTCAGTGCAGTCAAGGCAATTGCTGAAGGTGCTGCGCTCGGCAGTTATTTGTTCGACCAATTTAGAAGTTCCACAAAGGCGGCCCAAAAGAGTCCCCTGAAAAATATCAATGTTCACAGCTCTCAGATAAAGGGCGCGGATGCCAAAGAATTAGCTGAAAGCGCGCAAACTATTTCCAAGTACACAACTCTTGTCCGCGATCTCATCAATACTCCCCCTAGCCATCTCACACCAGATTCATTCTCAAAAATTATTACTGATGCGATAAAAGAAGCAGGCGGAGCTGCGCTAGGTTTGAAAATTACAGTTCTCAACGAAAGCCAACTGCGTAGCAAGGGCTATGGAGGCATCATCGCGGTTGGGCAAGGTTCTGCTAATCCCCCAAGACTTGTGCACATTAGCTACACACCAAAGGGCGCAAAAGCTCTAAAGAAATATGCCTTCGTTGGCAAAGGAATTACTTTTGATACCGGTGGACTAGCGCTTAAGCCAGCGCAAGGTATGGAGGCGATGAAATCTGATATGAGCGGCGCGGCTGCAGTCTGCGGCGCAGCAATTGCAATTGCTGTCCTGAAGTTACCTGTGGCAATTGATGCTTGGGCACCTTTGGCAGAGAACATGGTTAGCGATAGCGCTACTCGACCATCAGATATCATCACAATGTATGGTGGAAAAACAATTGAAGTTCTCAATCCTGATGCTGAAGGTCGCCTCGTTCTTGGCGATGCACTTGTCAGAGCACAGGAAGAAGGCGAACTCGACGGGATCATCGATGTTGCAACTCTGACTGGGGCTCAAGTTGTAGCGCTAGGAAAACGAACCAGTGCAGTGATGACTAATAATGAAAAATTCTCGCAACACTTTTTAGAAATGGCCGAACGCTCAGGAGAATCTTTCTGGCCTATGCCACTGCCACAAGAGCTACGAGCTTCACTAGATTCACCCGTGGCCGATATGGCCAATATCGGAGATCGAATGGGCGGCATGTTGGTCGCTGGTCTCTTCCTTAAGGAATTCATCTCCGAGAAGATGCCATGGCTCCATCTCGATATCGCGGGCCCGGCCTACAACGAAGGGGTGGCTCATGGCTACACCCCTGTCGGAGGCACAGGAATCGCCCTACGAACCTTGGTGACCCTGGCTGAAGATGCGGCAAATTGAACAATCTCACCCGAAACCTCTGAGTTAGTCATCTCCGCCTAAGGCTGGCAAGATATGACCTATCAAGATCTGACCGGTATAGAGCCCGCACCAATTTAATTTGAAGAAGGAGTAGCGCAATGTCGAACTTCGATCTACTTATCCTCGGTGGAGGTAGTGGCGGTTACGCAGCTGCTCTCCGCGGAGCTCAACTGGGGCTATCAGTAGGGCTCATCGAGCAGGATAAGGTCGGAGGCACCTGTCTTCACAAGGGATGTATCCCAACGAAGGCGCTATTGCATGCTGGTGAAGTCGCTGACAGCACACGCGACGCCGCACATTTCGGAGTCAACGCGACTCTCAATTCAATTGATATAGCTGGTGTTAATTCTTACAAAGATGGCGTTATCGCTGGTCTCTACAAGGGTTTGCAGGGTTTGATTAAGTCTCGCAATGTTACCTACATTGAAGGAACCGGGAAGCTCGTCAATCAGAACACGATTGAGGTCAACGGAGTTCAATACACAGGTAAGAACATTGTGCTTGCAACAGGTTCATATGCCAAGACAATTCCTGGACTCGATATCGATGGCGTCCGTGTGATCACTTCCGACCACGGAACAAAGATGGATTACATTCCAAAAAGTGCAATTGTTCTTGGTGGCGGTGTTATCGGTTGCGAGTTTGCATCAGTATGGAAATCTTTTGGCGTAGATGTCACGATTATCGAGGGACTCAACCACTTGGTACCGCTCGAGGATGAATCCTCAAGCAAGTTATTAGAGCGCGCATATCGCAAGCGTGGAATAAATTTCGAATTGGGAATTAAGTTTAAATCTCATCGAGTTAACCCAGACGGCGTGACGGTCACTCTAGAAGATGGGCGCGAGTTCACCGCTGAGATTCTGCTTGTTTCAATCGGTCGTGGACCAGTAACTGATGGCATCGGCTATCAAGAGGCTGGCGTAGCAATGGATCGTGGATATGTCCTTGTTGATGATCATTGCCGCACAAATGTTCCAGGAATTTTCGCAGTTGGAGACATCATTCCTACTCTTCAATTAGCTCACGTTGGTTTCCAAGAGGGAATTCTCGTAGCCGAGACCGTTGCTGGACTCAATCCTCGCCCAATTAACTATGACGGCGTACCTCGAGTCACTTACTCAGAGCCTGAGGTTGCCTCAGTAGGACTTTCAACGAAGGTCGCAAAGGAACGCGGCTATGACATCGTTGAAGTTGACTACAACTTAGCTGGCAATGGCAA
Source organism: Actinomycetota bacterium (assembly GCA_009704515.1). The sequence goes on along the minus strand of WLDZ01000054.1, from coordinate 2,885 downwards.
GGCGCAAATCCTAAAGACTGCAGGGTCAATCAAGTTAGTCGCTCAGAAAAATGGTCCCGTCCTAGGTATTCACATGGTCGGCTCTCGTGTCGGCGAACTTCTCGCCGAAGCTCAACTAATCTTTAACTGGGAGGCAACAGCAGATGATGTTGCGCCTCTCATCCATGCTCACCCAACAATGTCTGAGGCGATGGGCGAGGCTCACATGGCCTTGGCCGGCAAGCCTCTTCATGCCCACGGTTAAGATCACACGGATAATTAAGAGAAGGATTACAGAGGAGAAAATCAGATGACATTTTCAGTAACCATGCCAGCTCTTGGAGAATCAGTGAGCGAAGGAACTGTCACTCGCTGGCTCAAAGCCGAGGGTGATCATGTTGCAGTTGATGAACCACTCCTCGAAGTCTCAACAGATAAGGTCGATACCGAGATTCCTTCTCCTGTTGCCGGAATTTTGCAGAAGATTGTTGTTGCAGTTGACACAACAGTTCTCGTTGGTGCAGAGCTAGCAATCATCGCTGATGGCGCTGTTGCTCCGGCTGCGACTCCTGTTGCCGCTGCTCCTGTTGCTACTCCAGCTCCAGTAGTTGCTGCTCCAGTTGCACCTCCAGTAGTTGCAGCACCAGTTGCTGCTGCACCATCTGCTGCTGCACCATCTGCAGGCACCGTAATTACTATGCCCGCGCTTGGTGAATCGGTCAGTGAAGGCACTGTCACTCGTTGGCTCAAAAACATTGGTGATTCAGTTGCAGTCGATGAAGCGCTCCTAGAAGTTTCTACAGATAAAGTCGATACCGAGATTCCATCACCTGTAGCCGGAACACTTCTTGCAATTGATGTTCCCGTTGATACAACTGTGGCTGTTGGCGCTCGTCTGGCACTCATTGGTTCTTCAACAGGTTCCCCAGTCGCCGCTCCCGTAGTTGCTGCTCCTGTTGCTCCAGCTCCAGTAGCTGCTGCACCCGTGGTTGCTGCTCCAGTGGTTGCTGCTCCAGTGGTTGCTGCTCCAGCTCCAGTTGCTCCGATCTCGCAACCAAATGACGCTTATGTGACTCCAATTGTTCGCAAGCTCGCAAATGATCTTGGCGTTAATCTCGCAAATGTTTCGGGTACAGGTGTCGGTGGCCGTATTCGTCGTGAAGATGTAGAGGCAGCAGCACCTGCTAAAGCTTCCGCACCTGCTGCATCTGCCCCAGTTGCTTCTTCTGCGCCATCAGTTGCGAAGAGCGCACCTGTTGTTGCAGCTTCACCACTTCGCGGAACAACCGTAACCATGTCTCGACTTCGCAAAGTGATTGCTGCGCGTATGGTTGAATCTCTACAAGTATCGGCACAACTTACGACAGTTATCGAAGTTGATGTCACAAAGATTGCACGTTTGCGTGATCGCGCCAAGGCATCATTTGAAGCACGTGAAGGTGTCAAGCTCTCGTTCTTGCCATTCTTTGCAGTCGCAACATGTGAAGCACTCAAGCAACACCCAGTTCTTAACTCTTCTGTCGAAGGTGATCAAGTTATCTATCACGGTGCTGAGCACCTAGGTGTTGCAGTCGATACCGAGCGCGGTCTCTTGGTTCCAGTGATTCATAATGCAGGTGATCTCAATATGGGTGGCGTAGCTCGCAAGATTGCTGATCTCGCTGCGCGCACACGAGATAACAAAGTCACTCCTGATGAACTTGGTGGCGGAACATTTACTTTGACTAACACTGGTTCACGAGGTGCTCTCTTTGATACTCCGATTATCAATCAGCCACAGGTAGCCATTCTTGGACTTGGCGCCGTAGTAAAGCGCCCTATGGTTGTGAAAGGTGATGATGGCGGCGAATCAATTGCGATTCGTTCAATGGTTTATCTTGGCCTTTCGTACGATCACCGAATCGTTGATGGTGCAGATGCTGCCCGCTTCCTAGTCACTCTTAAAGAACGCCTTGAAGGCGGAGCATTCGAAGCAGATTTGGGTCTATAGTCCTTTGAGCACTCCACAACGCATTGCGATAACTGGCGCATCAGGCCTTATCGGAACAGCTCTCGTCGGTTATCTCAAGAGCGAAGGTCATACAGTCCAACGCCTTGTTCGCCGCGCACCTGTCTCACCTGATGAAGTTCAGTGGGATCCGCGAACAGGATTTGTTGACCTTGAGCCGCTGCGTGGTGTCGATGCAATCATCCACTTAGCTGGAGTCGGAGTCGGCGACAAGCGCTGGAGCAAGAAATATAAAGCCGAGATTTTGAATTCGAGATTGCTTGGAACCACCGCTATCGCTCATGCAGTTACCGAACTTGCTCCTCAGGTCTTTATCTCTGCAAGTGCAATCGGTTGGTATGGCGAATCAGGAAATCGGGCAGTTGTTGAAAGTGATCGCGTTGGTGATGATTTCCTAGCCGCTGTATGTCGTGAATGGGAAGCCGCTGCCGACTTAGCTCAAGGTGTTCGCACCGTAAAACTACGTACTGGACTTGTACTTGATCCAACAGGTGGAGCTTTGGGGCGGATGCTTCCACTCTTTCGTTTTGGTCTTGGCGGAAAATTAGGAAATGGAAAGCAGTGGTGGTCTTGGATTACTTTGCACGACTTGATTCGCGGAATTTCATTCTTACTTGAAAAGCCAATCTCTGGAGCAGTAAATCTCACTGGCCCAAATCCTGTCACAAATCAAGAATTCACCTCAGCGTTAGCTCGTGCCCTGCATCGCCCAGCGCTTTTCCCAGCACCTGCCATAGCTCTCAAGATTGCTCTCGGTGGATTCTCCAGCGAGATTTGGGGTTCTAAAAAAGTGATTCCTGCTGTCTTGAGTGAAGCTGGTTTTGAGTGGGATTACCCGCACATCTCAAGTGCGCTTTCAGCTCTTATCGAAGAGTAATTCTTGCGCCGCTAAACGCCC
>WLDZ01000053.1 GCA_009704515.1 Actinomycetota bacterium | reverse complement strand
GAAATTTCAGATACCCCACCAGGATTTCATGCTCGTTTTTCGGCGCTGCGCCGCAAGTACAAGTACCAAATTCTTGATTCCAATCAAGTCATCACGCCGGCCCAGCGCTTTGATGTCGCCCCTTGGTACCGCCATCTCGATGAAAAAATCATGAACCAGGCAGCAGATTTATTGCTCGGCACCCATGACTTTGCCGCCTTCTGTAAGTTCAAACCAGGTGGGACCACAACGCGCAGCCTTGAAAAATATAATTGGGTGCGCACTCCAGATGGCCTACTTGTTGCTGATGTAGTGGCGGATGCATTCTGTTATTCAATGGTGCGCAATCTCGTGGGCGCAATTGTTTGTGTGGCAGATGGACGCAAACCAGTCGAATGGATTACAGAGTTACTTGAAAATAAAGAACGAGTCTCAGACTCGCTGGTTTTTCCAGCCCGCGGATTAACGCTCTACCAAGTTGATTATCCATCTGATGATTTGTTGTTAGAACGAGCCCAAATCACAGTCGCCAAGAGAGGCGAGTAATAATCTCCATGGGCCATATTGATGTAAGCGCTGTCGAATACTCACTCTCTGACGGCCGAGTTTTACTTAACGATGTTTCTTTCCGAGTTGGAGATGGTGCGAAGGTTGCGCTGATTGGACCCAACGGTTCGGGTAAGACAACTTTAATTCGCATGATCTGTGGCGATATTTCGCCAGATGAAGGACAGGTTTCAATAACGGGTGGCTTAGGAGTAATGCGCCAATTTGTTGGATCTGTGCGCGATGAGACAACTGTCCGTCAGATTCTGCTCTCAGTTGCCCCTAAGAATATTCGCGATGCCGCCGAGAAAGTTCTTACAACAGAGAGAGCGATGCACGAAGAAGATACTGAAAAATCTCAGATGGCTTACGCCCAAGCAATCATCGAATGGGGTGATGTCGGGGGATACGAGTACGAAGTTATCTGGGACGTCTGTTGCACCGAAATGCTTGGCAAGACATTTGACGAAGTCGCAGACCGTTTAGTGAGCACTTTATCTGGTGGCGAACAGAAGAAGTTAGTTGTCAGAGCTCTTCTGGAAGGCCCTGAAGAAGTTCTCTTGCTCGATGAACCAGATAACTATCTCGATGTTCCATCTAAGCGTTGGCTTGAAAAAGTAATCAATGAAACGAAGAAAACAGTCTTCTTCGTAAGTCACGATCGTGAACTTTTAGAAAATACTGCGACCCGCATCGTAGCGCTCGAACAAGGAATCACCGGAAATACAGCATGGACCCATGGCGGAAAATTCTCAACATGGCATGAAGCGCGCAAGGCACGCAATGCTCGCTTTGCCGAAATGTTGTTGCGCTGGGAACAAGAGCATGAGCGCCTGATTCAATTGGTAAGAACATTGCAAGTGCAGGCAGCTAGTTCACCTGATATGGCAAATAAGTATCATGCGATGCAGACTCGATTACGTAAATTCGAAGAAGCTGGAGCACCGGTAGCTCCGCCCGTCGAACAAGATGTCCGTGTTGGACTTAAGGGTGGTCGCACAGGTCTGCGCGCTTTAACTTTTGAAAACGTTGCAATCGAGAACGGTTCGGGTGAATACCTCACCAAGCCATTTAACTTTGAGGTCTTCTTTCAAGATCGAATCGCTGTTCTGGGCAAGAACGGAACCGGTAAGTCGCACTTCTTTAGGCTTATCTCGGGTGAAGAGATGAATTACACCGGCACCTTCAAGCTAGGTGCGCGTATTGATGTTGGTTACTTTGCTCAAACTCACGCACATCCAGAGTTTGAAGGTAAATCGCTCCTTGAAATTTTATGGGAGATGCACTCACTGCAGCTTGGACCAGCGAAATCAGTTCTACGTAAGTACGAAATCGATCAGCAAGCAGAGCAAAAATTCTCATCACTTTCTGGTGGCCAGCAAGCGCGTTTTCAAATTCTCTTGCTCGAACTATCAGGGGCGACTCTTCTCTTATTAGATGAGCCAACAGATAACTTAGATCTGGCTAGCGCTGAAAGCCTCGAAAGAGCTCTCGATGCCTATGAAGGTACTGTTTTGACAGTCACCCACGACCGCTGGTTTACGCGCGGATTCACCCGTTTTCTGGTCTTTGGCGATGATGGCCAGGTCTATGAGAGCCCAGAAGCGGTCTTTTAAGCCGATTTTGACCCTGCCTATAGGGGCAGGTAAAGTTCATCCCCTACGCCAGCGGGCGTTTGAAATATCAGAATCAACGAGAAGAAGTAGGTATAAGAGCATGCGTACATATAGCCCCAAGGCAGGCGATGCCACTCGCACTTGGCACGTCATCGATGCACAGGATGTTGTGCTCGGTCGTCTAGCGACACATGCAGCAGTTCTTCTTCGCGGAAAGCACAAGGCGACATTCGCACCTCACATGGATATGGGTGACTTCGTCATCGTAATCAATGCAGAGAAGATTGCTCTTTCTGGCAATAAGACAAAGACAAAGTTTGCTCACCACCACTCAGGTTTCCCAGGCGGTCTTACATCGACTGTTTACGGCGAACTTCTTGAGAAGCACCCAACACGCGCTGTTGAAAAAGCGATCAAGGGAATGCTTCCAAAGAACCGCCTAGGTCGCGAGATTGCAGGAAAGCTCAAGGTTTATGCAGGTGCAGAGCATCCACACTCAGCACAAGCTCCCGTCCCATACGTGTTCACCCAAGTTTCTCAGATCATCAAGTAAAGGAAATAGAAAAATATGTCAGATACAACTCTCGAACTTGATGAGAACGAAGTTCCAACTTCATACTCTTCTTCAACTCCAGCTGCTGCCACAAACCGCAAGGCGATCACAGCGCCAGGTGCTGGCACAGGTCGTCGTAAAGAAGCAGTAGCGCGTGTACGCCTCGTTCCAGGAACAGGTCGCTGGGTTGTTAACGGCAAGGCGCTAGAAAATTACTTCCCAAACAAGGTTCACCAACAGCTCGTCTCTGAGCCATTCCGCACAGTTGGTGCTGAAGGTACATACGATGTTTTTGCACGCATCAACGGTGGTGGAGTTTCAGGTCAGGCTGGCGCACTTCGTCTTGGTGTTGCACGGTCACTTAACGAAATCGATCGCGAAGCTAACCGTCCTGCACTTAAGAAGGCTGGATTCCTTAAGCGCGATGCACGCGTTATCGAACGTAAGAAGTACGGACTAAAGAAGGCGCGTAAGCGTTCACAGTACTCAAAGCGTTAATTCTTATAAATCTACAGATCCCGTTTGTTCCGCTAAAAAGGAGTTTCTATGGCTCTCTTTGGAACAGACGGGATTCGTGGTTTAGCGAACGGTTCAGTCCTTACCGCTGAGACCGCGCTCGCTGCCGCAGTTGCCGCAGCTCATATTCTTGTTGAATCATCAAGTAAAAATCTTCGCCCTGTTGCAATTGTTGGTCAAGATTCGCGTGCTTCAGGTGAATTCCTAGAAGCAGCTGTAATCGCTGGTCTCGCATCGGCAGGTGTTGATGTCTATCGCGTTGGTGTTTTACCTACACCTGCTATCGCACACCTGGTGGCAGCCCGCGGCGCTGATCTCGGAGTCATGATTTCAGCATCACATAATGCAATGCCCGATAACGGAATCAAGCTATTTGCACGCGGTGGTGGCAAGCTCGATGATGCCATTGAAGCTGCCATCGAAAAGCGTATGGGCGAGCCATGGGAGCGCCCAACAGGTCGTGGCGTTGGAAGAGTCTTTAACGACGAGAAAGCTTTCGCTCAATATGTTGAGCACTTATTGGCATCAGTTTCTACGCCTCTGAAAGGGCTAAAAATTGTGGTTGATTGCGCAAATGGCGCAGCCTCATATGTTGCACCTCAGGTTTATCAAAAGGCTGGCGCCATAGTCGTTGCAATACACAACTCACCTGACGGCTGGAATATCAACGAAAATTGCGGTTCAACTCACCTTGAAAACTTGCAAGCTGCGGTTATTCGCGAGGGTGCAGATTTTGGTATCGCCCATGATGGTGATTCTGATCGATGCCTTGCAGTCGATAACAAAGGCGCAGTTGTCGATGGTGATGCAATTATGGCGATTCTGGCAATTGGCTTTAAAGCGCGTGGCGGACTGAAGGCAAACACAATCGTCGGAACAGTGATGAGCAATCTCGGATTTATGCACGCTATGAAAAAAGCAGATATAAATGTTGAGACCACCGCTGTTGGAGATCGTTATGTTCTTGAGCGCATGCTTGAGAAGGATTATTCATTGGGTGGCGAACAATCAGGTCATCTCATTATTCGTGCTCATGCCAATACTGGTGACGGAATTCTTACAGCGCTTGCACTTGGTCAGGAGATCGCATCATCAGGTAAATCATTGGCCGAACTGGCATCTGTGATGCAGCGTTTTCCGCAGGTTCTAATCAACGTCTCTGGGGTTGCTAAAGAGAAGTTGCCGACATCGACACTTATTGCAGAGGCCGTTGCGGATGCAGAGCGCAGACTTGGCGATGAAGGTCGAGTTTTACTACGCGCATCAGGAACCGAGCCGCTAGTTCGCGTAATGGTCGAAGCCTCGAGTGATAGCCTTGCTCAAGATGTGGCGAGTTCACTCGCTGCTGTTGTTAAGGCAGAACTGGAGATTTAATTCGTGTGCGGAATCGTGGGTTACACCGGACCGCAATCTGCCTTTACCCCGATTGTCGAAGGTCTCCGTCGCCTTGAATACCGCGGCTATGACTCAGCAGGAATAGCACTCGGTACCAATAACTCACTCTTCGTTGAAAAGCGTGCCGGCAAATTAGCAAACCTTGAAGGTGCGCTACCTGCAAATCTTCCCACTGTTCATTCCGGAATCGGACATACTCGTTGGGCAACTCATGGCGGACCAACCGATAGCAATGCACACCCACATCTTGATAACGAAGGAAAGCTAGCCGTTATCCATAATGGAATCATTGAAAACTACTCCGAACTAAAAGCTGAACTTCAAGCACGCGGTCACACATTTGCTTCAGAGACAGATACCGAATCAGTGGCTCACCTCTTATCTGAACTCCGCAAAGAATCCAATGGAGATTTAACCGCGGCAATGCGAGCTGCTGTAAAGCGTTTACGAGGATCATTTACCTTGCTCGCCATTCATGCTGATGCGCCACAAACAATCGTTGGAGTTCGCCGAAATTCGCCATTGGTGGCAGGCCTTGGCGATGGCGAGAATTTCTTAGCATCTGATGTTGCAGCATTTATTGATTACACAAAACGAGCAGTCGAGCTCGGCCAAGACGAAGTGGTCACCATTAATCCTGAAGGCATCTCAATCTGCGATCTTGATGGCAATGCCTTACCTCTTAAAGAGTATGAGATCACCTGGGATGCAGCAGCAGCCCAGAAAGGAGGCTTCGCCCACTTCATGCTCAAAGAAATTTTCGATCAACCCAAAGCTATCGCTGATACTTTAATTGGTCGTTTGAGCGATAACGGACAAGTTCAGCTCGACGAATTACATATGAGCGATGCTGAAATCGCCAAAATTAAACGCATCTCTGTCATCGCTTGCGGCACTGCCTATCACGCAGGAATGGTTGCAAAATATGCGATTGAAAAATGGGCAAAGATCCCTGTTGATGTAGAAATCGCTTCCGAGTACCGATATCGCGATCCCATCGTTGATAAAGATTCTTTAGTGATTGCAATCTCACAATCGGGCGAAACCATGGATCTATTGATGGCGCTTCGCCACGCTAAAGCAGCAGGAGCTCGTGTCTTGGCGGTCTGCAATACAAATTCATCAACGATTCCACGCGAATCCGATGCAGTTTTGTATACCCATGCTGGCCCGGAGATTGCGGTTGCATCCACTAAAGCATTTCTCACTCAAATTGTCGCGGTATATCTGATTGGACTCAAGCTTGCCCAGGTTCGTGGCAAACTCACTGATCAAGAAATCAAAGGGCTCTATAACGAAATGCTCGCTCTACCCGGACAGGTTGAGCAGATTCTCGAAACCATCGAACCGTTACGAGAACTCACCAGAAAATTTGCAAGCAATGACACTGTTCTCTTCTTGGGTCGTGGCATTGAATACCCAATCGCCTTAGAGGGTGCTCTTAAGTTAAAGGAGCTCGCCTATATTCACGCCGAAGGTTTTGCGGGCGGCGAGCTCAAGCACGGACCTATTGCTCTGATTGAAGAAGGCACTGCCGTTATTGCCATCCTGCCAACTGCTGATGAGCATGCGCTAGATGAAAAAATGTTAAGCAACATTCAAGAAGTTAAAGCCCGTGGCGCCCGCGTAATTGTTATCGCCAACGAAGGCGCAGAAGTTATAGGCGCCGAACACATTATTCGCATTCCGATTGCTTCACCGCTATTTCAGCCAGTATTGGCAACTGTTCCGCTTCAGGTATTTGCCTATGAAATCGCAGTTGCTCGTGGAACTGATGTAGATCAACCTCGTAACTTAGCCAAATCTGTCACTGTCGAGTAAGAGATGCTTGCTACCCGCCACCGACAGATGCGCCGTGCGCTTAAGTGGAGTGCAGCGTTCTTTGCAGGTTTTCTTATCGTTACCTATCAGGCGGTTAATTACGGCCCAATCACAGAGATAGATAGATATTTCTTTGAACTAAACCACCGCGAGTTTTCAGGCTTTACCGAATTCTTTATCCGCAGATTAGATGACCTCGGACTTCGTGGTGTCTCTGG
>WLDZ01000052.1 GCA_009704515.1 Actinomycetota bacterium | reverse complement strand
TAGAAATCTGCGAGTTGGCTTATTTTTGAAAGTGATATGGCACGCGTACCTCGTTCGTATGAACCAAGTACGACCGCCTTGAATTTTCCTTCGCTTGCTATCTCACACTCTTCGAGGGTGAGGCCTCTGTTTCTGCGCAACACCTTCAGCTTGGCAGCGCAATGATCTTCTATCGGCAACCGCCTACCTTGCTCTTGAATTTCCATCGTATGGACCCTTCGATTATGTGCGCAGTCAGCGCCACGGATGAGGGTAGGCAGATTGAATTCGGCGAGTCTGGAGTTATTCACAGGGGTTAGCTCGTGATATGGTGGCCATGTTCCTTTAACGACCTGTCCAGAGAGGCAGGAAAGGAGATTCAATGAGCGTAGCTCTATCTAGCGAGGATATCTCTCGCGCTATTACTCGCATCTCGCATGAGATTCTTGAGAAGAATACAGATCCTGCCTCCATCACAATCCTAGGAATTCCAACTAGAGGCGCTGATCTTGCATACCGAATTGCTAAGTCAATTCACGAAATTTCCAATATCCAAATCCCTGTCGGCGCCCTCGATATCACTCTACATAGAGATGATTTAAGGATGAGACCGCCGAGACCGCTTATGGATACTGTGATTCCAGGCGAGGGCGTTGAAGGACGGACAGTTATTCTGGTCGACGACGTCCTCTTCTCGGGACGGACTATACGAAGCGCCCTCGATGCCTTGGGGGAAGTGGGTAGGCCTGCTCGAGTCCAGCTTGCTGTACTTGTAGATCGCGGACATCGCGAGCTGCCTATCAGAGCTGATTATGTTGGAAAGAATCTCCCTACTTCACTGAACCAGAGCGTGAAGGTCTCGCTTATCGAACGAGATGGCGCTGATGAAGTCTCTATATCGGAGGCCATCTGATGCGACATCTATTATCGATATCTGATCTCAGCAAAGATTTCGCGCTAGAGATACTCTCAACAGCTCACGAGTTATCGCGAGTTTCAGAAGGTGGAAGCAAGAAGCTCCCAACACTGCGCGGAAAGACTGTAGTCAATCTCTTCGCCGAAGATTCCACGCGCACGCGAATATCTTTTGAAGCCGCCGCTAAACGCCTCTCTGCCGATGTCATCAATTTTTCCGCCAAAGGGTCAAGCGTGAGCAAGGGTGAGTCTCTCAAGGACACAGCGCAAACTCTTCAGGCTCTAGGAGCAGATGCAGTCATTCTCCGCCATCCGGCATCGGGTGCGGCACATCGCTTAGCTCAGGGTCGTTGGATTTCGGGTTCCGTTATCAACGCTGGCGATGGAACGCACGAACACCCGTCACAAGCTTTACTAGATGCATTTACAATTCAAAGACATCTATGCGATAGCAAAGGCGATCTCTCGGGACTGCATGTAGCTATTGTTGGTGACATCCTGCATTCACGGGTAGCTCGCTCAAACATAATATTACTCAAAAAACTAGGGGCTTCTGTCACCTTGGTCGCGCCCCCGACTCTCATTCCTTTTGCTTGGCAATCGTGGGGAGTTGAAGTCTCACACAATCTTGATGCAGTCCTTCCTACAGTCGATGCGGTAATCATGTTACGAATTCAGAAAGAGCGAATGAGTGATCTTTACTTTCCATCATCGCGCGAATACAGCGCACTCTTTGGAATAAATTCGATACGGGCGAGTCTTATGAAACCACATGCTCTCGTTATGCATCCTGGTCCCATGAATCGAGGATTAGAAATAACAGCAGAGGTTGCCGATAGTCCAGCATCGGTTGTAGTAGAGCAGGTCGCAAATGGAGTTTCGGTGAGAATGGCGATTCTCTACCTTTTCATCGCTGGAAATCAGGAGAGCTAAGATGAGTTCAAAGATAGTACTCAAATCTGTATCAATTCTGGGAGCTGCTCCAGTAGATATTGAGATTGACGGAGGTCTAATCTCGCTAATTGGAAAGAGCAACGCTACTGATGCGCAAATAATTGATTGCGCAGGCTTTGTTGCCCTACCGGGTTTCGTTGACCTACATACACATCTACGCGAACCAGGTCGCGAAAACTCAGAGACGATTGCAACGGGATCTAAAGCAGCCGCACGCGGGGGTTATGTGGCAGTAAGTGCTATGCCCAACACTTTGCCAGTTGCTGATACGGCAGCAATAGTCGAACAAGTGCAGAACATTGGTTCCAGTGTTGGTTTAGTAGATGTCTTTCCGATAGGTGCGGTTACAAAAGGGTTGGCCGGAAAAGAACTCTCTGATATCGGATCTATGGCAACGAGTAAGGCTCATGTCAGAGTATTTAGCGACGACGGTAATTGCGTATCAGACCCACTCGTAATGCGTCGCGCTTTAGAATATGTAAAACAATTTGATGGTGTGATAGCGCAGCATGCACAAGAACCCCGTCTGACTGAAAATTCACAGATGAATGAGGGAAGCGTCTCTGCCACTTTAGGCTTGAAGGGCTGGCCAGCAGTAGCAGAAGAGTCAATTATTGCTCGTGATATTTTGCTCGCAAATATGATTGATGCTCGTTTGCATATTTGCCATGTAACAACTCGCGGGGGAGTTGAGATTATTCGTTGGGCAAAAGCGCAAGGCATGAAAGTTACCGCCGAAGTAACCCCACATCACCTCTTGCTCACAGATGAAAGTGCGATTTCTTTCGATCCAATATTCAAAGTAAATCCACCCTTACGAACTCAAGATGATGTTGATGCTCTTCGTGCGGCGCTAGTTGATGGGACCATTGATATTGTCGCAACAGATCATGCGCCTCATCCAGTAGAGGATAAAGAGTGCGAATGGGAGAGCGCGGCTTTTGGAATGGTCGGGCTGGAGACTGCCTTCTCAATTGTCTATTCAACTTTGGTGGCAAATGGCGCGATGACGTGGAATCGCCTAGCAAGTGTTATGAGCATCGCTCCAGCAATTATTGGCAGATATGCAAATCACGGACATCAGCTTGAGGTTGGGAAACCTGCTCATATCACCGTAGTTAACCCTGAGGGTTATGTCACAATAAATAGGGACGATTTGGCATCGAAGAGCAGAAATACCCCGTTCCACGGCATGAATTTCCAGGGAACCGTAGTGGCGACGATATTTAATGGGCGCCTTACACATAAGGTCGGAGAGTAATGAGCAGCGCATATCTAGTCCTCGATGATGGACGAATCTTCCAAGGCCAGACATATGGCGCTATGGGACGAACTTTTGGTGAAGCGGTCTTTCAAACTGGAATGACGGGATATCAAGAGACGCTCACGGATCCTTCCTACCACCGCCAGGTTGTTGTCATGACTGCGCCTCATATCGGAAATACTGGTTTCAACTTAGAAGATAATGAATCTTCGAAAATTTGGGTCTCAGGATTTGTCGTAAGAAATCCATCTTCAATCTCAAGTAATTGGAGAAGCACCACCGATTTAGAGGCTGAGCTAACCAGACAAGGCATTGTCGGTATTTCTGGAGTCGACACTCGAGCAATTACCCGACATCTGCGCGACCGTGGTTCGATGCGTGTTGGCATTTTTTCCGACGACACACTCTCGCGTGAAGAGATGGTTATTGAGGTACGCAAGCAAGGACAGATGGCGGGATCAAACTTAAGCGCTGATGTTTCTACTGAGAAGTCCTATGTTGTAAAAGCAGTTGGTCAGAAACGATTTACAGTAGCCGCTTTGGATTTGGGAATAAAGTCAGCGACTCCACGAAATATGGCGCTACGTGGAATAGAGACTCACATCCTTCCCTATAACTCCACTCTCGAAGAAATCTTGAGTTTAAAGCCAGATGGGATTTTCCTTTCAAACGGACCAGGTGACCCTTCAACGATGACAGAAACTGTCGCCCTGATTAGAGAACTGCTCCTAGAAGAGGTTCCGATTTTTGGAATATGTTTTGGCCACCAGATCTTGGGCCGAGCTCTCGGATTTGAAACTTATAAATTGCAATTTGGTCACAGGGGAATTAATCAACCAGTCCTTGATAGGCGAACCGGCAAAGTTGAGATAACAGCGCACAACCATGGATTTGCACTGTCGGCACCAACAGATACGATTTTTTCAACAGTCTACGGTCCTGGCGAAGTCACTCATGTGTGTCTCAATGACGGCGTCGTAGAAGGAATAGAACTTCTCGAGCGTGGTGCATTCAGCGTGCAATACCACCCAGAGGCGGCGGCAGGTCCACACGATGCGAGCTACCTATTCGATCGCTTCATTGAGTTAATGGAGAAGTACCCTCAGAGAGCGTCGGTGTAGCAATGCCTATTGATCCAACGATTAAGAGTGTTCTTGTTATTGGTTCTGGCCCGATTGTGATCGGCCAGGCATGCGAGTTTGATTATTCGGGAACACAAGCGTGTCGAGTTCTACGGGCCGAAGGCATCCGTGTGATCTTGGTGAATTCAAATCCTGCGACCATTATGACGGATCCTGAATTTGCGGACGCTACATATATCGAGCCCATTACCCCTGAGTTTATCGAGCGCATCATCATGAAAGAGAAACCTGACGCGGTTCTAGCAACGCTAGGCGGGCAAACTGCTCTCAATGCAGCCATGGGTATGCATGCTGCCGGAATTCTCGAAAGACATGGCGTCCGTTTGATTGGTGCAGATGTTGCAGCTATTTCGCGTGGAGAAAATCGTGAGCTATTTCGAGCAATTGTCGAAAAAGTTGGGGGAGAGTCAGCTCGATCAATTATCTGTCACACGATGGACGATATTCTCGCTGCCGCCTCAACGCTTGGATTCCCCTGCGTAATCAGACCTTCTTTCACAATGGGAGGCCTGGGATCGGGTATCGCTTACGATCAAGAAACGCTCGAACAAATAGCAGGCGCCGGTCTGCGACATTCGCCAACTTCTGAAGTATTGATCGAAGAGTCAATTATCGGTTGGAAAGAGTTTGAGTTGGAAGTCATGCGTGACAAGGTCGATAACGTGGTTATTGTTTGCTCGATTGAAAATATTGATCCGATGGGTGTCCATACAGGTGATTCAGTAACGGTGGCTCCTGCACTCACTCTCACTGATGTTGAGTACCAAAAACTTCGTGACCTATCAATCGATATCATTCGAGAAGTCGGTGTAGACACTGGTGGTTGTAATATTCAGTATGCGGTGAACCCAGATAATGGTCGAATCATTGTTATCGAAATGAACCCGCGAGTTTCTCGTTCAAGTGCGCTGGCATCAAAGGCAACAGGTTTTCCTATCGCGAAAATTGCGACAAAACTTGCAATCGGTTATACCTTGGATGAAATTAAGAATGACATTACTCAGGTCACGCCTGCAAGCTTTGAACCGACACTTGATTACATCGTTGTAAAGGCTCCTCGATTCGCCTTCGAGAAGTTCCAAGATGCTGATGCCAGATTGACAACAACTATGAAATCAGTTGGCGAAGCGATGGCTATAGGTCGATCTTTCCCAGAAGCTTTGATGAAGGTACTCCGTTCATTAGAACGAAAAGAAGCGATTTTTAAGTTTCCTGCAAATCTTGAGTCGATCGATATTGACTCGCTCTTGATAGCGATTGCAACTCCAACAGAATATCGACTGCAGGAGGTTCAGACTTTGCTCTGGGCGGGGATTGATGCTGAGAAGGTTTATCAAATCTGCAAAATTGATCGCTGGTACTTAAAGCAGATTCAAGAAATCAACGAAGCTGCGCGAAAAATAAGCGAACTGGGCGAACTCTCGAACGACCTGCTTCGCTTCGCGAAATCATTCGGGTTCTCAGATTCCCAAATAGGTCTTCTGCGCAATATGTCTGAGGATGATGTTCGAAAAGCGCGTCAACACTTCGATCTTCACCCTGTTTATAAGACAGTAGATACCTGCGCCGCTGAGTTCCAAGCCCACACTCCATATCACTACTCGAGTTATGAAGAAGAGAGCGAAGTTCTTCCAAGAGTTCGCCCAGCAGTAATTATTCTGGGTTCAGGCCCGAATCGAATAGGTCAAGGTATTGAATTCGATTACTCATGTGTTCATGCATCATTTACTTTGCGCGAGGCTGATTTCGAGACGATTATGATCAATTGCAATCCTGAGACTGTCTCTACAGACTACGACACAAGTGATCGTCTCTATTTCGAACCTCTAACTCTCGAGGATGTTCTTGAAGTTATTCACGCTGAATCTCTAGCCGGTCCAGTTTTGGGTGTAATCACTCAGCTTGGTGGACAAACACCACTCGGGTTAGCAGCAGGCCTAAAAGCTGCTGGTGTAAATATCTTGGGAACAAGTCCTGAAGCAATTAATCTTGCTGAGGAACGTGGAGCCTTTGGAGAGCTCTTGCTGCAGCGAAATCTCACCGCACCAGAATTTGGAATGGCGGCTTCTCAAGAAGAAGCCATCCTTATTGCACAGAGAATTGGTTATCCAGTGTTGGTTCGCCCATCCTTCGTTCTGGGTGGTCGCGGAATGGAGATTGTTTATGATGACGAATCTCTCTCAAGCTTTATTTCTCGTGCGACAGATATAACACCTGACCGTCCTGTCTTAGTTGATCGCTTTCTAGATTCTGCAATCGAGCTCGATGTAGACGCCTTGTATGATGGCCATGAACTCTTCCTCGGTGGCATCATGGAGCATATTGAGGAGGCCGGCATTCACTCGGGAGACTCGGCATGTGTTCTGCCTGCGATGACGATTACTGAAGCGATGCGTGATGAAGTCCGTTTGGCGACTCTGTCGATCGCGGAAGGTGTCG
>WLDZ01000051.1 GCA_009704515.1 Actinomycetota bacterium | reverse complement strand
GTGAGGTGCTGCCTATGTCTACCTCTATTTCAACTGCAACCTTGAGAGCAGCCTTTGTCCCAAAGAGCACAGCAATTACTCATGCCCTATTCATTCTTGGTGGCACCGCATTTATTGGCGCGATGGCGCAGATTGCCATCCCTGTTCCTGGTTCACCAGTTCCTGTGACAGGGCAAACGCTTGCAGTCTTGCTTGTCGGAACAACTTATGGAGCGCGATTAGCGCTAGCAACATTTGCGACTTACCTTCTTGCCGCAATTGCGGGCGCGCCACTCTTTGCTCCCTCTGCGACAACTCCAAACCACGGCATCGAACGTTTGTTAAGTGCAACCGGCGGATATCTTGTTGGAATGTTAGTTGCAGCTTTTCTCTTAGGAGTTTTGGCCGACCGTCGCGCCGACCAGAAGTTTAAGACATCATTTCCTGCACTTATTTTAGGAGACGCAGTTATCTTCACCTTCGGACTGCTCTGGTTGAACTATTCACTCGATCTTTCATGGTCAGCAACAATCTCTGCCGGATTAACACCATTTATTTTTGGTGAAGTATTAAAGATTGCAATTGTTGCTACTTCTCTCCCACTGATATGGCGAAAGATCGCTCACACGATTAATAAATAATTATGGCTTTAATTCCTGTTACAACCAATCGGATTGGCTCCCACCTGCCATTACTCGATCTACTGCCCGATGAAGAACAGTTTTCATGGGTGCGCGGTAGTGAAGGACTTGTTGGATGGGGCGAATACGCATCGATTCGGGTCTCTGGAAAAAATCGTTTTGAGGAAGTTCGCACCTGGTGGCATAAACACCTAGAGACTTTTTCAATCGCGGACTCAGTACACGGCAGCGGAACAGGACCAGTTCTCTTTACCTCATTTAGCTTTGACCGCAATGAAGAGTCATATGCATTTATTCCTAGGGTTATTGTGGGTAAAAAAGGTGATAAATCGTGGATTACATGGATAGGTGCGGGATCTCAACCATCACTCGCTGAATCGCCAATCACCCACACAGCACAAGAGTTTTCTTGGAGTGCAGGGACGCTATCTGAGGCAGATTGGAAGAAGCGGGTTGGCCAAGCGATAGAAAAAATTGAGAGCGGTTCAGTTGAAAAAGTAGTACTTGCGCGTGATTTGATTGCAACCACAGCGGCTCATATCGATGCTCGCCCAATTCTTGACTCATTGGCAAAGAATTATCCCGCGACATGGGTCTTCTCGGTTGCTGGTTTGATTGGCGCTACTCCTGAATTGCTCTTACGACTTTCTCGAGGAATGGTGACATCGCGCGTTCTAGCCGGCACGATTCCAAAGACTGGTGATGATTCAAAAGATTTAGCTCTTGCCGGATCTCTTGCTCGCTCTTCAAAAGATTTAGAGGAGCATGAGTTTGCAGTGCGCTCAGTGGCAGATGCACTCGAACCATTCTGTTCTTCGACAAACGTTCCGGATGCCCCTTTTGTTTTGCACTTAGCCAATGTTATGCACTTAGCAACCGATGTAACTGGTGCTCTCATTGAGAGTAAGAAAGATATTGATGTGTTCTCATTACTTAAGAGCCTTCATCCGTCGGCCGCTGTCTGCGGTACGCCGCGCAATAAAGCTTTTGATGTCATCGAAGAAATTGAGGGAATGAACCGTGGTCGTTATGCCGGACCAGTTGGTTGGGTTGATGCACGTGGCGACGGAGAATTAGGAATCGCTTTACGATCCGGTCAGATTGATAAAAACCAGATCCGTATTTTTGCTGGATGCGGGATTGTTTCTGGTTCTAATCCAGATGTTGAAGTCGCTGAAAGCCTTGCAAAATTTGCAGCGATGCAATCAGCCTTAAATTGAATCTACTGATTTGAAGATTGCCGCTAGATTCTCTGCATTGGCTTCTCGAGTGGGAACTTCAATTACTGCCAATGAGATTCCATTTACAGGCTTTGCCAGCTCGGCCTGAAGTTCGCTCTGATTAGTTATGCGGCTCACTTCTAAACCAAAAGCCGCCCCGATCTTGGCTAAATCAAGGTTATGTGGGGTTCCAAAAACATCTTCAAAGCCAGCTGCACCCCGGTGGCTAAGCGTTGAGAAAATGCCCCCACCATTGTTATCTACTACAAAAATCTTTAAGTTTATTTTCTCGCTATGAATCAATCCAGTGAGATCGTGCAAGAACGAAAGGTCACCCAGTACCGCGTAGGTATTGGAACGTTGTGAGGCAATACCAAGTGCTGTCGAGATGTTTCCGTCGATTCCTGCCAGTCCACGATTAGCAAAAGTTTCAACTCCAGTTCGTGGAGTTGAAAAACCTTCGATATCTCGAATCGGTCTGGAAGAAGATATAAAGAGAGTTGCCCCAGTTGGTAGATTCTTGGCAAATTCTCTGGCGATTAATTGCTCTGACCAAATTTTTAGCTCTGCAACCATGTTGGCGGCTCGCTCGCCATATTTTTCCCATCGCGCAAGATATTCAGTATCTGCAGATGGAGATTCACATATAGGCATACTTGTAAATTTTTGATTGGCGTTTCTATCTGAGTCAACGGTGAGAATACGTGGATCAATAACAATTGATTTGCGTGCCATTGAAATAATCCGATTGATGGGGCGCGAAAGAGTTGTTCTACCAATAACCACCACAGTGTCTGGAGCTAATTCATCAGTGATTGATTGTGAAGTGAGGAAGATGCTCGCGTGAGGAATCGCCTCAGGGAAAGAAAGCGGATCTTCGGCGACAACAGGCCACCCTAATTTTGCAGCAAACTCATTGACATCTGCGACTGATAATCCTGCGCGATCATGGCCGATTACGAGAATTCCTCTTGTCGATTTGGTGTAAAAGGTTCCAGCACCTTTCTCGCTCAATAGAGGTGGCTCTCGCTTCTTTACTGCCGACAACCAATCACTATCGTCATCAGGGGATAAAGGTTCTGCAAATTGGATATTTAGATGGACTGGCCCAGTTCGTAGCGAGTTAAATGGAAGCTCCATCGGATAGGCAGCTCCAGAAATATCCGCAAAATAGCGAACTGCTTTGCCAAAGATTCGAGCCTGCTCGGTAGTCTGATTTGAGCCAGTGCGTCGCAAATTTGCTGGGCGATCTGCAGTTATCACTAACAATGGCTGATTTGAATGTGAGGCCTCAAGAATTGCAGGATGGTAGTTAGCTACTGCGGTTCCACTTGTGCAGATAATGGGTACAGGTCTTTTACTTGCCTTGGCAATTCCTAAAGCAAAGAATGCTGCAGTTCGTTCATCAATACGTGTATGCAGGTTAATCAGATTGCGCTCTGCTGCTTGAAAAAATGCAAGGGATAGCGGTGCGTTGCGCGAACCAGGAGAGATCACAACATCGGTGATTCCCGCTTCAAGAATCTGTCGAACAATAGTTCGGGCGAGAGTGGTAGATGTATTCAATTCAATACTTCCGCACATCGCATGACGCGATTCTGCCACCATTCATAGCGATCTGCTGCCACATCAAAACCATCAAAATTGTAATCAGAATCGTTGGCGGCGGATAAGGCTATGGCCCCATTTTCGATCGAGTTTCGGGCTACATCACGAGTAAAGAGCACACCTGTAGCAAGTCCACAATCATAAGAAAGGGTCTCAATAGAGGCAGCAAGTTCTAGACCATATCTAATGCCGACAGCGCTCTCTAGTGCGCTAGAAACAACTACAGGCAACTGGTGATGGTTTGCGATTTCTAGCGACCGAGTGATTCCGCCGAGTGGTTGAACTTTGAGCATCAGAATATCTGCAGCACCTTCGAGGTGAATTGAGAAAGGATCTTCGGCTTTACGAATGATTTCATCTGCTGCAACCTTTAGTGGGATTCGAATTTTTCCTTTGAGCTCGCGTAGCTCTTCAAGTGTTGCACAAGGTTGTTCAACGTATTCAAATGGACCAACTTCTTCGTAGAACGCATAGAGGTTAGTTAGCGCCTGGTCTACGCTCCATAATCCATTAACATCAATTCGAATATTCACTTTGCGTCCGAGCGAACGAATTCTTGCTAGGCGCGCAATATCCTCACTAAGGTTTTCACCAACTTTTACTTTGAAGGTTTTAACTCCCGCATAAGTTGAAACAAGTTCATCGATAGTGCTTTTATCGCTAGTGGCTGGAATCGTGCCATTAACTGGAATGCTGCTATGAAGCGCTTTTGGGCGTGGAGTTGTTGCAGCCTCTATAGCCGCGGCAAGCCAGCGCGCAGATTCGTTATCGTCATACTCAAGAAATGGTGAGAACTCAGCCCAACCTTGATTACCTTTAAAGAGAGCAACTTCTCGCACTTTGATTCCGCGAAATTCAGTCTTCATGGGCAGCGCAAGAACGCGCATTGAAGAGAGCAACTCTTTAATCAATAGTTGATTAGACACAATTATGGGCGCTTTGGGAATTTTCCAAAATCTGGCTTGCGCTTCTCTTTATAAGCATCGCGGCCTTCTTGACCTTCTTCGCTTAAATAAAAGAGCAGAGTTGCATCTCCTGCAAGCTGCTGGATTCCAGCTAATCCATCATCAGCTGCATTCATGCTAGCTTTTAGAAGGCGCAGCGCCATTGGTGAGTTTTGCAACATCTCGCGACACCAAGAAACAGTTTCGGCTTCGAGTTCTGCTAATGGAACAACGGTGTTTACCAATCCCATATCAAGTGCTTCTTGTGCATCGTATTGACGCGTCATAAACCAGATTTCACGGGCCTTCTTTTGACCAACGTTACGGGCTAACAATCCAGAACCATATCCACCATCAAAAGATCCAACCATCGGTCCAGTCTGGCCAAACTTGGCATTATCTGCAGCGATAGATAGATCGCATACAACATGCAATACATGTCCCCCGCCGATTGCCCATCCTGCAATCATTGCAACGACAGGTTTTGGTGTGCGTCGAATCTGTACTTGAAGATCCAATACATTGAGTCGGCCTAATCCCTTTTTGGCTAGTGAATCATCGCCGAGATATCCATCATCTCCGCGCACGCTGATATCTCCACCAGAACAGAAAGCCTCATCGCCTTCACCGGTAAAGATGATTACGCCAACCTCTGAATCATCACGCGCTAAATCAAAAGCATCTTTAAGTTCAATAATTGTCTGTGGTCGAAAAGCGTTGCGCACCTCTGGGCGATTAATTGTTATCTTCGCCATTCCATCGGCTACCTCATATTTGATATCGGTAAAGGCAGCTCCCTTCGAAACCCAAGCAGGGATGCTTCGGTCACCAAAATCACGCTTAATAGGCTTGCTCACGATTCCTCCAATTTCGACTACGGGCGATAGCCTACGCGGGCAATGGAGCAAAGTTCACATCAAAGAGACGTTCGCCTAGTTGATCCCGCATGGTCGCTAAGCGATTTAATGGCGCGCCTGGCAAAAGCCTTGGCATCTGATGGCCCCGCCATTGCACTTTCTTCGGTTAGTAGCGACTCTGTACTTGCGCGAATTTCTCTGGTGGTTAACACGACCGGTAGTTCAGGAAAAATTAAAGAGGTGGGGCTTACTGCTTCATCTCTCCTTGCATCAGCGAAAGCGTCAAATAAGTTTATTGGTGCAAAGATTGGTGACAAGTGGTCGCTGCTTCTACCTCTCAATCACATTGCTGGAATAAATGTACTTGTTCGCTCTCTGGAGCTCGGAACTATCCCATTGGATTTCAGGAATTTTCCAGGTAACACAGAGGCTAAATATTCCAGTGCCGATTTCTCTGCAATTGTTCCCACTCAATTGTTTAGAGCGCTCAACGGAGATGCAGAACTACTAGAACACTTGCGTGGATGTCGGGCGGTATTAGTTGGTGGTGCACGGCTCTCAAGCGAGCAGCGCAATCAAGCCATTGATAATGGAATCAACGTTGTAGAAACCTATGGTTCAACCGAGACCACCGGCGGATGTATCTACGACGGTCAACCTATTGAAGGTGTTGAAATCCAAATTGATGAAGATAAGGTGTTGCGGATTAAAGGAGCAGTACTAGCTCATTCGTATCTCAATACTTCTGAGCCCCTAGTCGATGAAAACGGGTGGTATAAAACTTCAGATCTTGCACATTTTGATGGCGGAAAGATTGTCATCGACGGAAGAAATGACGATGTGTTTGTCTCTGGTGGCGAAAACATCTCACTCGCAACAGTTGAGTCAGTTATTTCAGCAAGATTCACATCACTTGAATTTGCCGCGTTTACTCTCTTTGATGTGCAATGGGGGCAGATTCTTTGTTGTTCTATAGTTAACGTTGACTCATCTCTTCAAGGTGTTATCGAAAGAGAAATTCAAGAGGCTCTCACTCTTGCCATTGGAGAGAAAGCCAAGGTCAAACACTTTCTCTACCTGGAAGAGTTACCGAAAATAGGAATCGGAAAAGTAGATCACGCTGAGCTACAGAATTTGATGGGTAGATTAATCTCATGAACATTTGGATTGCCGGAGCCCGTCCGCGCACGCTTCCAGCAGCTATTGCTCCTGTCTTAGTTGCGACGGCACTTGCTGGAAGCAATTCAAAGGTTATTCCAGCGCTCCTTGCGCTAACAGTAAGCCTGGCACTGCAAATTGGAGTCAACTATGCAAATGATTACTCTGATGGAATTCGTGGTACCGATAACGAGCGAGTTGGCCCACTTCGAATAACCGCATCCGGTCTCGCATCGCCGCGGTCGGTAAGAAATGCTGCTTTCATATCCTTTGGCGTTGCTGCAGTAGCAGG
>WLDZ01000050.1 GCA_009704515.1 Actinomycetota bacterium | reverse complement strand
TAGCAGCCAATAATTGATTTTGGCTCAGTCACAAATTCAACAGAATTATTAGCTAGCAACTTAAACTTCTGGCCTGATGGGGATCTAAGAAAAACAGTTTTGGGTGTCGGAAGTTGCGGACTTACATCAATTACATCGGGACAACTTGACAACCAAGTTGGCTTTTTTCTCTCTGCAGCATTTACAGAAGTGAGCGAACTTAAAATCAATGCAAATATGGTCAGAGCGAAGAGTGAATATCGCTTCATTTTTACCCCATAACCAGGAGCCCATTAGGGCTAATTTGTAGTTTTCTTTGTGACGGTGCCTTGGCGACCGCACTTCTTCACGATTTAAGGGTACCCCTCGAACTCCACTAAAACTAGATTTAAGCGGATACAGGATCGGTATTCACCCCTAATTACTCCTTGATGACTAATCATGTTCATGGCTCTTTTGACTTTGATTTTTCTGGAAATTACGGTTGCGCCATGAAATTGAGAGTTGCTCACAGGTTTATCTCTCTTTCGGTTATGTCATTACTCTTTATTGGATTATCAAATCCCGCAACAGCTGCAACACCTAAAGCTGGAGCTGCTTGTACAAAGTTAAATCAAACTGCGAATTCTGGCGGTAAGAAATTTACCTGTGTTAGATCCGGCAGCAAATTAGTTTGGAATAAAGGTGTTGCTCTAACTTCGTCAACACCTAAAGCTGGCGCTACCTGTACAAGATTGAATTTGGTTGCGAATTCTGGCTCGATGCGCTTTACATGTATTAGATCCGGGAGCAAATTAGTTTGGAATAAAGGCGTCGCTTTGCCGCCAGCACCAACTATTTCACCAACAACAACACCATCTAATTCACCTTCACCGACGGTGTCACCAACACCAACAATTACAGCAACACCAACCGTGTCACCAACACCAACGGCTTCTCCAAGGCCAACAGTTACTCCGACACCAACAGTGTCGCCTAGACCAACACTTACTCCAACACCGACGGTTATACCAACGGCGTCACCATCACCGACAGTTTCACCGATACCAACGGTTTCACCATTGCCAACGGTTATACCAACGGTGTCACCATCACCGACAGTTTCACCTTCACCGACTTTGTCTCCAACACCGACAGAGTCACCATCACCAACACCTTCACCAACCTTTTCGCCACCAAGTCCTGGCTCTGCAATCTCTTTTGCGTCGGTAGGTAATTACGGTGGAAATGCAGTAGCCCGACAATCGCTATGGACTTTTTATGGAGATAGCCCTGGGACCGTTACCTTCACTTGGTATGCATGTGCGAATCCAATTACTGTGCGTCCAGAATCTGCTCCAAGTGGTTGCAACTCAGTGTTCACGTTTCCGCATTCATTAGTCGATGGTGGGCAAACATATTCAACGGTTCTAGAACTCGGGAACCCGGATTACATGGGGAAATATTTACTAGTTTCTTCGCGTGCGACAAATGATGCTGGTTCAACAACAGTCTGGTCATTAGGAACATCAAAGATATTAGGTGCCCCAGCTATAAATTCAGGAGCATCAGTCAGTGGTTCATCAGCAGTCGGAAGTCTTATGACCGCTGAAAGAGGTACTTGGATTACCGAAGGTACGACAACTTATGCGGTTCAGTGGTTCCGATGCGCAGTAGAGCTGGGATATTCAGTAAATCCGATCCAAACATATTCTTGTTCATCCATCAGTGGTGCAACTTCTTTGACTTACACATCAACAGTTGCAGATGAGGGCATGTATTTAACGGCAAGAATCACGGCGACAAACTCGGTCGGAACTGGTGAACCTGTTTTCAATCGCAGTAAAGGCGTAACGGGTGCACCAAGTTTTATTACGGGTCCACTAGTTTCAGGAACTGCGGCAAAGGGTTCTGCGCTTACATCAAGTGGCAGCTATAAGGGCTTCCCAATACCAACAGTGGCACACGCTTGGTATCGATGCGCAGCTACAGTCAGTGCAGTTTCAGCGTCGCAACCTAGTGGCTGCACGGCGATTTCAGGAGCCACTTCTGCTAATTACACAGTTGGCAATTCAGATGTGGGCTCTTATCTTTCTGTACTACAAACGTTGACAAGCACCGCGGGTGTGACTACTAGTTGGTCTGTATCAACGGCACAAGTCACTGGTCCACCAGTTAACACATCACCACCAACTATTTCTGGAACGGCAATGGCAGGACAAGTTGTGACGGCGGAAGTTGGAACCTGGAGTGCCACGCCAACGCCAACATATTCCTATGCCTGGTATGTGTGCACGACTTATCTTCCAAATGGACAAGCTGACACGGTTCCAGTGAATTGTTCTGCAATTCCAGGTGCAACTAATGCAACATATACAATTGATCGCAGCTATTACGGTAAAGGTTTGTCTGTTCGCATTACTGCAACAAATAGTGGCGGGTCGGCATCATTCATGTCAGTTAGTTCTCTAGCGGTTGATGCATTGCCATTTACAAATGGGACACCAGTTATTTCAGGTGCTGCAACAACTGGAAGTTTTATCAACGTCTTTTATGGGACCTGGCTTGGACACAACTCACCAAGTACAACTCATAAATGGTATCGATGCACATCAGCAGTAAGTACTGCTTCAGATTCATTGCCTGCAGGTTGTACTGCAACCGGAACACGCAACGGCCAGCCATACATCGCCGGTTCAAGTGACATTGGGTTATTCATCAGTGCTGAAGTCATCGCAACAAACAACAAGGGATCAACTTCCAAATGGACCGCATCGATTGGTGCTATATCTTCAGCTCCTGGTTTGGAAAGTGATCCTTTTGTCAGTGGTACCGCAACTTCGGGGCAGACCCTTTCTTTGTCAGCAAATACCTGGTCAGGTACGCCCACACCAACAATTTCCTATCAGTGGATGCGTTGTACGCAGGCGTTAGGCAGTATTTCTACTACCAAACCTGCAAGCTGTAGCGAGATTAGTGGTGCAACTTCAACTAGTTACACCCTTACTTCACTTGATGTTGGTAAGTACATTCTTATCCAAATAACTGCTAGTAACTCAGCAGGTACAGTCATTCGCGT
The DNA here is from genome assembly GCA_009704515.1 of Actinomycetota bacterium. The sequence goes on along the minus strand of WLDZ01000050.1, from coordinate 3,776 downwards.
GACTGCATCGACTGCGATTGTGAATTAACACTTCTAATCTGGCAAGAGCACTTCTGTTGAAGTAAAAATGAAGGTATCTTGAGCAGGTGCAGAACAAGCCAAGTCTTCGGGATGTAGCTAAAGAGGCCAAAGTCTCTTTGGGAACGGTTTCTAATGTTTTGAACCGACCTACAACTGTTTCAGAAGAAACACGCAAAAAAGTTCGACAAGCGATCGATATGCTGGGCTTTGTACCTAATGCAGGTGACTCTCAAAAAAATCGAAATTCAAAATTGGTGGGATTGATTCTGCCCCTTGGGCAAAACCCTTTTTATGATGAACTGGCACAAGGAATTGAAGATTCTCTGGGCAAACATGGGTACCGAGTTTTAATTGGATACTCGCGTGAAGATGAAGCGATTGAATTGCAACTACTTAATTCAATGGTGGAAGCAAATTTCCGTGGAATCATCGTGACGCCAGTAGGTGCAGACAATCAGGTCTTCGATAAATTTATTGAGAAAAATGTCCGTGTTGGATTTATTTCTCAAACCGATCAAGAGCCGGATCAATGTTCAGTTTCAATTGATCAAGTAAGAGGCGGATACATCGGGATTGAATATTTGGCCAGCCTTGGCCACAGAAAGATCATGTGGGTGTCCGGACCAGATCATCACCACCAATCAAATCAACGATTTGTTGGAATCAGTCAGGCAGCTATTGATTTCGGTATTGAGATAACCACCATCAACGCACCATCTTTAGATTTCATAACGGGTGAACAAATGGCCCCACAAATAATCGCCGCAGGTCCAATGCCTGATGCAATCTTTGCGGGCAACGATGCATTGGCCTTGGGAATTATGAATTACTTCCACAAAGTGGGCATTCCAGTCCCTGGCCAGGTATCTGTCTTGGGTTATGACAATGTGGCCTACGCAGAATCGGCCCTGGTTCCCCTTTCAACTGTCTCGCAGACCCCGTATCAATTGGGGTGGACGATGGGATCTCAGCTCGTCTTTGAGTTTCAGGCAAATGATGATCATGTCCACCAGCATGTGGTGTTTCAGCCAAAGATCGTTGAGCGTTCTAGTACCGCAGTGCGTAAATAACTCACCCTTAAATCCAAACTGCTTTGACTAGTCAATGCCCTGCAACTTATTCCTTTTGACAGGTCATTGCCCATACATTTAGCACATGCTCAAAAATGTCCAAGACCAGTTATTGAACTGTTCAATGAACGAATTGGGTGGACAGATTTGAATTCAGTCCGAAAATTTATTGAATGGATGACCTTTCATCCAGCGATGGAAGATATTCCACGAGCACTTGCTACCGATTACCTGACCGAATTTGGGGTCAAAGGCATTCGCTTTGGCCTTCTGAATAGCGATGATTCCATTCTGTTGTTGGGCCAATACGGATATCCAGATGCGATGGCCTGGCGCAATCGCACTATCCCTAGCTCAGAATGGCAGGCGATTGTTTCTCCTGACATTCAGCTAATTGTCAGCGCTTCTGGTCAAGAGTGGACAGATGACGCACGATTTTTCGTGAGCACCCTTCGTGATCACGGTGTGGTTCAAGGATATTTAATCGTTGAATTCACCAAACCCATCGATGAGTCCAAGAAGCAGGTCATTTCAGAGACCATAGACAATCTGTGTATGCCGATTGCTTTGTATCTTTCTTTCCAGATCCGCCGTTCCCCCAATCAAGCAATCAGCATTAACAGCCTGGGCGATTCAAAGGACACAGGCGATGCTCAGCTAACCGCCCGTCAGCTCTCGATTCTGCGCGGCATGGTCGAAGGCAAGACCAATCACGAACTGGCAACCGAGCTAGGTTTTTCAGTCTCAACGGTGCGCCACGAGACCATGCGTATTTATCAGGCCCTAACTGTCAGCGATCGCAAGGAAGCTGCTAAAAAGGCCCTTGTCCTGGGGTTGATCTAGCCCTCAAGCCTCAAGACGGTCGCCTATATAGGCGTTCAGAGCTCAGACACGCTTAAACTCTCAATGTCGGCTTTAGCCTTGTCAACCCAATAGACTAGAACCCTGATTCCGGCAGGCTTGTTTCTCGCTGCCATTCGGCGAAAGCCCTGCGTTCTGTCCCCAATTGCTAGATTCAAAAACCTGGCACCCAATTACGCTCAATCACCGATGGATCCACATACTGGCCCAAAATATATTTCAAATGGGCACAACATTTGGCCCCCAGCGGTGTCTTAACTAGTAGAGGGCAAGACGTTGCCTTCATTATGAAACTCGCGGGAGTTACTCAAATGGCACTATTGAAGTCGAAAGCGGCGAAAGCAGCTGCAGCGACCGATGCCGCCCGCATTTTGAGCGCAAATCCCGCCGACGCTCTTATGGAAACACCAGCTCAAGGATCATCAGCTGATTGGTCTATCGCACAACTATCAGCAATCTACACAGAGCACCGCACACAGCTTGTTTCTCAGGCTCGTCGCATCACAAAGAACGAGGCTGAAGCTAACGAAGTAGTTCAGGAAGCGTTCCTGAAGTTCATGCTTGCAGCTCCAGATCTAGATTCAGCAGATCGTGCAATTGCATACCTTCGTACCTCAGTAAGCAACCTTGCTCTAAACGTAATCCGCGCTCGCGGTGCACGTCCTAACTTGGTTGCAATTGATGCAGACACAACTCAGGAGCGCCTCAACGAGATCGCATCTGAAAACCACATCGATCTTGATACAACTATTACTGCAGCCGAAGATGCCGCGATTATCCGCGAAGCACTTGCTCGCCTAACCCCAGACCAGCGCACAGCGCTAGTTATGTGGGAAATGGAAGGCCGCACAACAGAAGAAATCGCAACTGCGCTTAACACAAGCCCAGCAAATGTTCGCCACATTTTGGTTCGCGCTCGCAAGTCAATGGTCCGCGTTCTTGAGGACTGGATCGTTGATGAAAAGACTGGCCTGACAGCACTTAACGCACTTTCAACAACATACAAAAAGACAGTTGAAATCGCGCAGAAGTCATCAAAGGCTGCACTTTCACTTCTACTAGTCTTCACTGCTTTCCTAGGCTTTAACTCAATGACTGGAAATGAAAGCCCAGTACTGCCAGTTGTTGCTCAGATCGAAACAGAGTCTTCACCAATGTCACCAGCTGGCCCAACAGCTGAGGCAACAGCAACTGCAAAGGCACAAGCTGCTGCAACAGCTGCTGCGAAGAAGGCACAGCAAGCAGCGATTAACGCCAAGATTGCAGCGCTTTCATTTGCCGGACTTGATAAGAACGGTATCCCAGCAGGATTTGCGATTACTGATGAAAATGGAGAACTTGGTAAGGCTCGTCTTACTAAGGGAATTTCTACTCTTGGAACATCAGGAATCTTGATCAACAACCAGTTCATCACAGGCTCAGCCGGTCCAAACATCCTTATGGATCAGTTGATCACAATCGATGGAACAGGTACTAACTACAGCATTAACAACATAAATATTGGCTTTGGTGGAAACTGGAGCGCAGTCGAGATCAACTCAGTTGATTCTTCAATCGAGCGCCTTGCAAATGGTCAGCACTTGATCACTGCAACAGCCAATATCGGCTACTTGAAGCCATCTAGCTTTTCGATCCCAACTGGCGCACGCGGATATGACCTATCTGATGCACCAGCTTCGATCACTACACGAGTTCTACTGAACTCAGGCAAGACCACCATCCTCGCGCAAGCGGTCCAGGTGGTGAATAAAAACTAAATAGGTTTCCTCGCCGCGTCCGGATACACGGTGGGGAATTTGGTGAATCAGCACGTGCGATTCATCG
>WLDZ01000005.1 GCA_009704515.1 Actinomycetota bacterium | reverse complement strand
CCTTCGAACCCTGATAAGATTGGCTTCTTCGTAAGGCTTTTATCTTGAAGCACAAATGTTATAGGGAGTACCAATGAGCGGACATGTAGACGGCATCACCCATCCACCAATCGATGAACTTCTCGATAAGAGTGGATCAAAGTATGCACTCGTGCTCTATGCGGCAAAGCGTGCTCGCCAGATTAATGCTTATTATTCACAGCAGAACGAAGGCCTTCTTGATTATGTAGGTCCTCTTGTTGAGCACCATGTTCACGAGAAGCCACTCTCAATTGCACTTCGCGAAATTAATGATGGTCTTTTGACTATCGAAAATCTCGAACCAACAGCGTAACTCCTGCCCTTTTTCACTTATGAATACCCAACGTCGGGAGATTATTCTCGGAGTTGGTGGAGGCATAGCGGCTTACAAATCATGTGATCTCTTGCGTCGTCTGCAAGATAATGGTTTTAGCGTCACGGTAGTTCCAACCCCAAGTTCATTAAATTTTGTTGGAAAAGCAACATGGGAAGCTCTCTCGGGCCGCGAAGTTACTGCCTCGGTTTTTGAATCTGTAGACCAGGTCCGTCATGTTTCTTTAGCAAAGCTCGCCGAGGCAATCATTATTGCTCCAGCGACTGCCGATCTTATTGCGCGTATTGCCCACGGTCGTGCCGATGACTTACTAACCAATGTCATTCTTGCCTCTACTTCGCCGATACTTATTGTTCCAGCGATGCATCCCGCGATGTGGAGCAACCCTGCCACAATTGAGAATGTAAAAATCTTGAAATCACGCGGCATGCAGGTAATGGAGCCGGAAGTTGGCGCACTAACAAGTGGGGATACAGGCAAAGGCCGATTCCCTGAGACATCTTCGATACTGGAGGCCTTCCAAAATTCAACGCTAGCAGGCGATGACTTAAGGGGGAAGAGAGTTCTGGTCACAGCGGGTGGAACGCGCGAAGCGATTGATCCCGTCCGCTACATCGGGAACCATTCTTCCGGAAAACAGGGTGTAGCTATCGCCGAAGCTGCGCTGCATAGGGGAGCTCAAGTCACTCTTATCGCAGCAAATGTTAATGAGGAACTTAACTCGAAAATCAATGTGGTTCGTGTTGAGAGCACCGATGAAATGCTTTTTGCGTTGGAAAATTCTTTCCCAGACTCTGATTTCCTCTTTATGTCAGCAGCAGTTGCGGATGCAAAAGTTTCAAATAAAGCTAGCGAGAAGATCAAGAAGAGCAATCTCACTTCACTCGAATTGGTTGAGAATCCGGATTTGCTTCTGACTTTAAGTAAGCGTAAAGATAAGCAAATCATTGTAGCTTTCGCGGCCGAAACCGAGGTCTCTAAAGATTTAGATGAAGCACACGATCAAGCTCGTCAAAAGATGATTCGCAAAGGTGCTGATTTAATCTATCTCAATGATGTTTCAAATGGCGAGATATTTGGCAGTGATGAGACTCGTGGTTGGTTAATTAACGCACTCGATGTAGAAGAAGTGCCCAAGACCACGAAGAAAATGCTGGCAAACCTGCTCATCAATAACGCTCTTAAGAGCGCTCGTCAGTTACCATAGCGCCATGTCAAAACGCCTCTTCACCTCTGAATCTGTCACTGAAGGTCATCCTGATAAGATCGCTGACCAAATCTCCGATGCAATTCTTGACTCTTTACTTGCACAAGATAAGACATCTCGCGTAGCTGTAGAAACTTTGATTACAACTGGTCAAGTTCACGTAGCAGGAGAAGTGACTACGTCTGGTTACGCCGATGTGATGGGAATCGTTCGCGATACAGTTATCGGTATCGGTTATGACTCGTCAGTCAAAGGTTTTGACGGAAATAGTTGTGGAGTCTCCATCTCTATCGGACAACAATCACCCGATATTGCTCAAGGAGTTAACGATGCCTTCGAGCACAGAGTTGCGGCTGCTGCAGATCCATTGGATTTACAAGGAGCTGGCGACCAGGGACTTATGTTCGGTTACGCCTGCGATGACACAGCAGAATTAATGCCACTTCCAATCTATCTGGCTCATAAACTCTCAGCACAGCTCTCTAAAGTTCGAAAGAGTGGTGAGCTCGCCTATCTTCGTCCAGACGGTAAGACTCAAGTGACCATCGAATATGACGGTGATCGTGCGGTGGCTATAGATACCGTAGTAATCTCAAGTCAGCATGCTGAAGAGATAGATGTAGCTGGCCAATTGACTTCAGAAATCATCGCTTCAGTAATTAACCCAATACTGAGCGAGATCGATTTACCTCGCACAAATATGCGCACACTGATCAATCCGACAGGTCGATTTGTAGTCGGCGGTCCGATGGGGGATGCGGGTTTGACTGGACGCAAGATTATTGTCGACACCTATGGGGGTATGGCCAGACACGGCGGAGGTGCTTTCTCTGGAAAAGATCCATCTAAAGTCGACCGTTCGGCTGCCTATGCAATGCGTTGGGTCGCCAAGAATGTTGTCGCGGCTGGATTAGCGCGACGGTGCGAAGTGCAGGTTGCCTACGCCATTGGTAAAGCACAACCAGTAGGTGTTTTCGTTGAAACATTTGGCACCGAGACAGTAGCGATTCAGAAGATTCAATCTGCAGTCACTGATGTCTTCGATCTTCGCCCTGCTGCAATCATTAGAGATCTCGATCTATTGCGTCCAATATATTCTCAGACCGCTTCTTACGGTCACTTTGGTCGAGAACTTCCGGATTTCACATGGGAACGAACTGATCGCGTGGCAGCCTTAAAAGCTGCTCTCTCTTAGTCCGCACAGGTATTTTCTATGGCGCGTAGTGGGCTTCGCCTCAAGGCTGAGCTCATAGCCAAAGTTAGTGAACCACCTAGCGGCCACGATTCACTTGCACAAGTGTGGGTCGATACTGGTGTTTATCATCTTGATCAGGAATATTCATATCTGATTCCTGGAGACTTAGATTCGATAGTAACCATTGGCTCATTCGTAGTCGTTCCGTTTAATGGAAGAGAGCTCAGCGCCGTAGTTACTCACCGAGGGCCGTTGATGGGGCAGGCTAATCTCAAGACAGTTATAAAAAGTCAGAGCCCAATTCCGCTTCTCAATTATGAGCAAATCTCTTTGATAAGAGTTTTATCGGAAAAATATCTCTGCCACCCTTTTGATTTGATTCGTTCGATAGTTCCCCAAAGAGTGGCAACCTCAGAAAAATCTCGAAATTCCTTTGTAGATAGACCCGTACCGACTCGTTCGGCTCGGAATAAGAATAGCTACCTTCAGTTACCTCCTCATCGAAACCGACAAGTTCTCATTGCAGCAAAGCTCGTTGAGCTTCTCTCTGATGGTCCTACTTTGGCTCTCTTTCCGGATGTTCGTGAAGTTCAAGCCGTTTCGCGCGAACTCGATGCTTTAGGAGTGAAGTACACGCGATATGACTCATCTCAAAACCGTAGTGATCACTACTCTTCATATCTCGACATAGTTCAGGGCTTAGCTCAGTTAGTAATCGGAACTCGAAGTTCAGTTTTCGCTCCCCTGAAGGGTCTGGCAAATATCGTTATCTACGATGAGGGTTCTGAGCACTACTACGAAAGACGAACTCCAGGTTGGAATGCCAGAGAGATAGCGATTGCGCGCTCAGGGATCGAGAAGGTATCTCTCACTTTCGTTGGGTATTCGCCTTCGCTTGAGATTTGTCGATTGATTGAGATGAAAGAGGTTAATTACCGTAAAAGCAATAGTCGATTGAAGGTCAATGATTTCGAGCAAGCCTTTGGTGAGCTTCTGCCTTCACAAGCGCTTAGCATTGTGAAGAAATCACTAGCCGACGGTCCGGTGCTCTTTGTTGCTCCGGCAAAAGGATGGGCTCATGCAATTAGATGCTCGCGATGCAAGACCCTGTCCAAATGTAAATGTGGTGGAAACTTTGAGATAAAGAGTGAGAAATCTTCAATAAGCTGCAATCACTGCGGGGTTGTAAATCAACAATGGAAATGTACATGGTGTGAAAACCACACTTACTCTTTAGTAGGCCGTGGTATAGAACGTCACGCGCACGAAATAGGAAAGCTCCTACCTGGAGTGGTTATCAAAAACTCTACTGCAGATAATCCATTAACGGATCAGATAGCCAGTGGTGCTGTAATCAGCACAGCTTCAATGGCCCCTGTGGCTCAAAGCGGTTACTCGGCAGTGGTCTTCCTTGAGGGTAATCGAATTAATAATCAACCAGATATGAGGGCTCAAGAGAGAATGCGAGAGCTCTACTTTGGACACAGTGCTCTTTCTTGTCGGGGTGGAAATATTCTTCTCATTCAAGATTCAGGGAACCCCATAGTTACAGCGCTACGTATTTGGAATCCAATGCCAGTCCTAGAGAGAGAGCTCGCTGAAAGGGCTGATTTAGATCTACCCCCATTCTCACATTCAGTCGAGTTAACCATGTTGAAAGATGAAGTCACTCGTTTCAAGAACGCGCTTTTAAAAGCTCAAGATGAAGGTCGCCTTCCTCGTGAAATGCGGATTCTAGGACCGATTGTAAAAGGTGAAAGCTCGTCGTTGGTTCTCCTCTCCACGCTTGCAGATGCGCAATCGGTGAACCTATTGATTCATGAATTTATGCGGAGAAGAAGCCTGACAAAGAAGGTATTGCCTTCGCTGCGAATCGACCCGTATTCACTTTCTCGTTAGGTAGAATGAAGCTATGTCACTTCAAGAGATTCGCCATTTTGGGGACCCTGTTCTGACTACTCCGACTCTTAGCGTCGTTGATTTTGATAAAGAACTTCGAACTTTGATTAAGGACTTAACGGAGACGATGCTGGCAGCTCCTGGTGCAGGATTGGCAGCACCTCAAATTGGTGTCGCACTCCGCGTCTTTGTTTGGGATGTCGATGGAGCGCTGGGCCACTTAGTCAACCCCTCACTTGATTTAAGTGAGGAGTTACAAGAGGGAGATGAGGGTTGCCTGAGCTTTCCTGATCTTGTCTATCCAACACCGCGTTCTATGAGAGCTGTTGCTAAAGGCTTCAATATGCACGGTGAACCAATTGTTGTTGAGGGAACGGAACTTCTTGCTCGTGCTCTACAACACGAGAATGATCATTTGGACGGAATTCTTTTTATCGATCGACTTTCTGATGAGGATCGCAAGCGTGCAATGAAAGAGATTCGTGAATCAGAATGGTTCGGTATGTCGATGGCTCAAGGCAGAGAGCCTGCAATTAAAGTTTCTCCCCATAACCCTTTTGGTCTCGGGCGCTAATGCGTATTGCCGTTGCTGCTTCGCCAAGTGTTGCAATCCCAACGCTAGAGGCAATTTCTTCAAGTAAGCACGATTTGGTTCGAATATTTTCTCAGCCTGATCGACCCGCCGGTAGAGGTCGAATTCTTGAAGCGACGAAAGTATCTCAATGGGCGATTGCAAACAATATAGAGTTATTTCGTCCCGAGAGAGCGCAAGAATTAGCTCCACTAATCAGCGATATAGATTGTTTAGTGACTATAGGTTACGGACTCTTAATTCCAGAGAATGTCCTCACCATCCCTCGTTATGGTTTCCTTAATATCCATTTTTCGATTCTTCCTCGTTGGAGAGGGGCCGCTCCAGTGCAACGTGCAATCGAAGCACAAGATAGTTTCTCTGGAATTACAGTTTTTAAGTTGGAAAGAGGGATGGATACTGGCCCTTACTATGTAATGAGTCGATTTGCATTAGATGCTGATATTACTTCCGACGAACTTCTTGACGAGCTAAGTGCACTTGCACCAGAAGCTCTGATGGAATCTCTGGACTTGATCGAGGAAGGTAGAAAACCAACTCCTCAGAATGAGAATGAGGCAACTCGTGCATTCAAGCTGACCAGAGAAGAGGGACGAGTTGATTTCAGCCAGAGTGCCGAGATTGTTTCTGCAAAGATTCGCGCATTTACATCTAATCCGGGCGCTTGGATTACCTTCCGTGGTTCAGTTATGAAGATAACTATCGATTCGATCTCAGCTACTGTCTTGCCACCGGGGGAGCTTCGCAAGGTTGACGGGGAATTATTGATTGGCACCGCCACGCGGGCTATCAGTATCGGAACCCTCACTCCATCAGGAAAATCATCCCTCTCAGCATCAGCATGGCTCAATGGTGCTCGCTTAATCGATGGCGAGAGTTGTGAGTAATTTCCCGCCGAAACAATTCACCAAACCCCGTCCGGATGCTCCGCGGCTATTGGCTTTTGACATCATCTCTGAAGTAAACCGTCGAGGCGGTTATTCAAACTTGCTTCTTCCGCAAGCACTCGCAGATTCTTCTTTCGACGAAAGGGATCGAGGATTCACTACTGAACTTGTTTATGGAACCATCCGCATGCAGGGGCTCTATGACTATATTTTTGCTCAGATTAGCGATCGACCATGGAATGAGGTCGATGCAGAGATTGTAGATCTCGCCCGAATGGGTGCCCATCAGGTCTTCTCCATGAGAACCCCACCGCATGCTGCTGTGTCAGCAACCGTAGATGTCGCAAGAAAGAAATTAGGGGAGTCAAAGGGTAGTTTTATAAACGCTCTTATGCGAAAAGCCACCTCCAAAGAGTTGGGTTACTGGCTCGAACCTCTTAGATCTGAGAACGATGTTATCAAGCGTATGTCGATTCAATATTCTCATCCAGAATGGATTATTTCAGCATATTTTGATCTGCTAAAGGATGAGAATCTGGTGCGAGAGGAACTCATTTCCAATAACACTCCCGCAAAACCCACACTCGTTTCATGGCCAGGCGCTAGTTCACAAGAGGAGTTAATCTCATTAGGTGGAGAGCCAACGAGATACTCGCGATATGGAGCGCTCCTTAATGAACCGCCAGCATCGCTAGATGTTATTCGCCATCGAAGAGCAGGTGTGCAGGATGAAGGCTCACAACTCGTAGCTCAGATCTTTTCAGATGCAACGATGTCGGCTCGAATCACGCTAGACCTTTGTGCAGGACCAGGAGGTAAAGCAGCACTCCTCTCTCATATCTGCGATGTGAGTGCACGAGATTTTGTAGCTAATGAAATATCTGAACCCAGAGCTGCACTCGTAAAGAAAGTAATTGGAAAGTTTCCTGTGATAGTGGGTGATGCTCGTTCTATCTCTGACTCGAATCAAACTTACGATGCGATCTTGGCAGACGTCCCTTGTACGGGATTGGGAGCACTTCGCCGGAGACCGGAAGTTAGATGGAGGCGGACACTTAAGGATCTGGCCCCTTTGCTTCAATTACAGAGCGAAATTGTTGAGGCCGCTCTAGGGGTCCTTGAACCTGGTGGCGTTTTTGGATTCGCAACTTGTTCACCGCACTATGCTGAAACCACTGCACAAGTGCAAGCGATACTAAAGAAGCATGACGATCTAGAGCTCATGGATATCTCGGCGTATCTTCCAGAGGGACTGGAAGGTTCTAATCGTGGGGGAGCGCTCTCGCTTTGGGGACACCTTCACAACACGGACTCGATGTACCTGGCCCTGTTTCGAAGGAGGATGTAGGTTTGCGATATGTCTCGTGAGATCAGAATAACTCCCAGCATTCTAAATGCGGATCGGGATAATTTATCCTCTGAAATTTCTCGCATTGCGGCCGAGAGTGATTACATCCACCTTGATGTTATGGACAATATCTTTGTTCCGAATTTCACTTTCAACTTTGAAACCGCAAAATCAATTATTCAGGGTTCACCTGTGCCGATAGATTCGCATTTAATGGTTGCAGATGTCGATGAGATTGCGATTTCTTATGCGCAAGCAGGCTCAGCGAGCGTGACATTTCATGTCGAGGCTGTTAGCGATATTCGTCGGACAGCTCGTGGTATTCGAGCTGCTGGCGCAAGAGCATCACTTGCCCTTAAACCAGCAACTTCAGTTCATGATTATGCAGATTATTTCGTCGAAGTTGATATGGTCTTGATTATGACGGTTGAACCTGGTTTCGGAGGACAGGCATTTATCGAAGAGATGTTGCCAAAGATTAAGGAGACCCGCAAATTGATAGGAGAACGTCCTATCTGGCTCCAAGTCGATGGAGGAATCTCTCTAGAAACAATTGAGCGGGCAGCCGATGCCGGCGCAGATACGTTTGTTGCAGGAAGCGCGGTTTTTAGGGCATCGGATCCATCCGCCATGATTAGAGAGCTGCGCGCCTCGATCGCATAATTGCGTCCCGTACCTAGTTGGTGGTGAAGTAGAATTGGCATATGAAATCCTTTGATGAACTCTGGTTAGAGCTCTCGCAGCGACTTATTGATAGGCCGGAAGGCTCAGGCACGGTTGCGGCGGTCGATGCAGGCGTTCATTCAATCGGTAAGAAAATTATCGAAGAGGCTGGGGAAGTATGGATAGCGGCCGAATACCAAAGTAACGAAGAGCTAGCCGAAGAAATTAGCCAACTTATCTATCATCTTCAAACATTAATGCTCGCACGAGGTATCGCTCCAGCAGATGTCTACAAGTATTTATAGATTGATTCTTTGCAATTAACGGAAGTTTTCTAGCGAATAGGTGCGACACATGTTAAGAATTGCAGTTCCGAATAAAGGCTCTCTTGCCGAATCGTCTATAGCAATCTTGAAAGAGGCAGGCTATCGCCAACGCAGCGACTCTAGAGATCTCATCCTGCTTGATCCTGAGAACGGGGTGGAGTTCTACTATCTGAGGCCTCGTGATATTGCAATCTATGTAGGTTCAGGGGAGTTAGAAGCCGGAATAACAGGTAGAGACCTCTTGATTGATTCTGGAGCAAAGGCGGAGGAAGTTCTCGCTCTCGACTTTGGAGCTTCAACATTTAGATTCGCTGGACCATCGGGATCAAAGCTCTCATTATCTTCAATCGCCGGAAAGCGTATTGCCACTGCTTATCCCGGTTTGGTTGAGCAGTACCTCAAAGATAAGAAGATAGAAGCCAAAGTAGTTCGTCTTGATGGCGCTGTTGAAAGTAGCGTGCGACTAGGAGTAGCAGATGCTATAGCCGATGTTGTTAGTACTGGAAACACATTACGCCAGGCTGGTTTAGAGATATTTGGCGATGAAATCCTTAATAGTGAGGCGGTGCTGATTAAGGGTGTTGGAAAGGCACTTCCTTCTGGTTTGGATATTTTGATCCGTCGCCTCCAGGGAGTTGTAACAGCGAGACAATATGTTCTTCTTGATTATGACATCCCTAAGAGTTCTGTAGATAAAGCCTGTGCAATTACACCAGGCCTTGAATCACCCACTATCTCACCATTGCAGAAAGAGGATTGGGTTGCGGTCCGAGCCATGGTTCTACGCAGTGAAACAAATCGCCTGATGGATGAACTCTGGGCGCTAGGTGCGCGAGGGATTCTTGTAAGCGTTATTCACGCTTGCCGTCTTTAGTGCTCGCCTCTTCAACTTCTTCTCTAGTAATTCCTAAGAGATAAAGCACTGAATCCAAGTACGGAGCACTCACTGTGCTATCCGCGGCAGCTTTAACTGCAGGTTTTGCATTAAATGCAATTCCGAGTCCGGCAGCGGCAATCATGTCTAGATCGTTCGCACCATCTCCGATAGCAATTGTCTGCTCTAGCTCTACACCTTCGGCTTTAGCAAAATCACGAAGAGCTTCTGCTTTAGCAGCGCGATCAATGATCTTGCCAGTTAACTTTCCTGACAATTTACCGTCGATAATCTCTAAGGAATTAGCGCGATAATGAGAAATGTTGAGCTCTTTAATCAATGGTTCAATGACAGCGGTGAATCCACCAGAAACCACAGCAACGCTATGCCCTAGTTTGTGTAGAGTTGAGACAAGGGTGCGAGCTCCTGGTGTGAGCACAATTTGATTTCGAACTTCGCTTAGAACTGATTCATCTAAACCTGCTAAGAGAGCCACGCGTGCGCGTAGGCTCGCTTCGAAATCAATCTCACCTCTCATTGCTCTTTCAGTAATTTCTCGAATTTCTCTTTCAACGCCTGCATGAGATCCAAGCAAATCGATAACTTCTTGCTGAATCAGGGTTGAATCCACATCCATAACGACGAGCTTCTTTGCCCATCTCATCAGGCCACCAGGGGAGACTGCGATATCTACTCCCTCGCTATCTGCAATTGCGACAAGGCCTTCTCGGATACATTTTTGATCCACTTCTGAAATCACAAATTCAATAGCGGTGATGGGATAGCTAGCAGTACGGTGAATTCGTTCGATATTTCCACCATGCTCAGCTATTTCTGCTGCGATGGATGCTATTGCTGAAGGTGCTAAGGGGTTACCGAGTGCAACGACATGCATCAACCCGGTCTTAGCCGCGATAGAAGAAATCTCTTGTACTTGGAAAGATGTTGCGATATCAACTCCGAGTTCAATAGCGCAGGCGTTCAGATCTGCCTCAATGGCCTCACGGTGATCAGGATTGAGTGATATCAGAACAGTGAGAATTACTCGATCGCGGGCTACAACCTGTTCAATATCAATGATAGTAATTGAAAAGGGAGCTAATGCAGCGAAGAGAGCTTGCGTGATTCCAGGGGTGTCTACACCTGAGAGAAGGATCAGCCCCGTAAATTGGCTTGCGGGAAGTTGGCTAGTACGGCCTGGTTCGGTCATGACGCTAGATTAGTACGAATCACAGCATCTATTGGCCCTACTTGCCTTCGATTAGGACTGGTTAGTTATATCTTGCTCCCTATGGCTGGAGATTATGTACTTGAGCTCCACAGCGTTGTGGTGGAACGCGAAAGCAGGGCGATTCTTGGTCCGATCAACTTCGCCATTAGACCGAATGAGCGATGGGTGATTCTTGGACCTAATGGCGCCGGCAAATCAACGATGTTGCAAATTCTTGCGACCCGTATCTTTCCTACTCGCGGTAGCGTTCATGTTTTAGATAAAGAGATGGGAAAGTGCGATCTTTCAGAGCTTCGAACTCGAATAGGAATCTGTGGCGCACTAATCTCTGAGGATATTCCAGCAGATGAACTCGTGCGAGATGTAGTTCTTACCGCTGCTTACGCAATTCTTGGCAGATGGAATGAAGCCTATGACCTTTGGGATGAATCAAGAGCAGTTGCCCTTCTCACCACTTTTGGAGTTCGCGAGTTTGCAGATCGGACTTATGGATCTCTCAGTGAAGGTGAACGAAAAAGGGTTCAGATAGCTCGCGCACTCATGGCAGACCCTGAACTTTTATTACTCGATGAACCTGCATCAGGACTCGATCTGGGAGGTCGCGAAGATCTGCTTTCTCGTTTTTCGGCTTTCGCTGCAGACCCAGCTTCACCCGCAATGATTGTGGTAACTCACCACATCGAGGAAATTCCTGAAGGTACTACGCACGCCCTTCTGCTGAAAGATGCCACTATCGCGGTTTCCGGACCAGTAGCCGAGGTCATTACTACTGAACATATCTCTGCTGTCTTCGGTATTCCTATCTCAGTTACTCACGAGGCCGGTCGTTTCTTCGCCCGCTCACAACGATAGGAAATGTTTTCACTTTCTGAAATTGATACGTCGTGGCATTCCATATTCAAGCCACACTTGAGCGAGATTAATTCAATTCTGATTTCGACTAGTCAAGCAAGGATTGCGCCAGCACGAGAACTCATCTTTCGTTCCTTCGCGCTCCCATTAACTGATGTCAAAGTAGTAATCCTTGGGCAAGACCCTTATCCAGGAGAAGGCGTGGCAGATGGCCTGGCCTTCTCCTCAGGATTACCCGATTTTGTCCCTGCCTCACTTAGAAACATCTTTACAGAATACTGCGCGGATCTCGGATTCCAGAAGCCAACAACGACCACTTTGTACCCTTGGCTGAGTGAAGGAGTACTTCTTTTAAATACCGCTCTGACAACTGAGATTGGTCAACGAGATAAGCATAAATCTGTCGGTTGGGAGAATCTAATCTCCTCGATACTTTTCGAACTTGCCCAGAGAGATGTCGTGGCAATTCTCTGGGGTAATTCAGCTATATCTCTGGGAGGCGGATTCGCTCATAGAATCGAATCCGTTCACCCGAGTCCGCTCTCGTCATACCGCGGATTCTTCGGGTCCAAACCCTTCACAAAGGCAAATGCGATGCTGGTTCATCTCGGATATGAACCCGTTAATTGGAAACTAACCTAAAAGCAAAAGGCCCCTAGGTTGACTAGGGGCCTTTCTTACTGCTTTTTTACTTAGCCAATCCACATTTCAATGGGTGATTGCATGAAGTAAATAACAAAGAGCGCACTCACACCAATAAGGAGTGGGTGAATCTCTTTGCGGCGACCTTGAATTGCACGAATTACTACATGCGTAATAAATCCGGCGCCGATACCAACGGAGATGTTGTAGGTGAATGGCATCAAGATGATTGTAAGGAATGCAGGGATTGCAATTCCATAATCAGACCAATCAATTCCGCTGATTTGAGTCATCATCAAGAAACCTACAATGATTAAGGCAGGAGTAGCTGCCTCGTAAGGAATCATCGCTACAACAGGTGCTAGTAGAGTGGTTAGAAGGAAGCAAGCTCCCGTGACGATTGAAGCCAAACCTGTGCGCGCACCTTCACCAACGCCAGCAGCTGATTCGATATAGCTGGTGTTAGAGGAAATGCTAGCCGCACCACCTGCAACCGCTGCTAACGAGTCGACGAGGAGAATCTGATCGTTGTATGGGATGTTTCCATCCTTATCGACTAGCCCCGCTTCATGACCGATTGCTGTGACAGTTCCAACAGTGTCGAAGAAGTCTGAGAGCAAGAGAGTGAAGACGAGAAGCACTGCAGCAACAATGCTGATCTCACCAAATCCACCGAAGAGATCAAACTGACCAATAAGACCAAAGTCTGGAGTTGCCACCCATCCATCTGCCGGCAGATTAGGAACATTTAGTCCCCAGCCCTTTGGATTCACAAAGTTTGATCCATCAGGATTTCCACCTGGGATGTAATTTGGTCCAATTTTGAAGGCTCTTTCGGCAAGTACGGCGAGAACCGTTGCAACACCGATACCGATAAGGAGTGCACCCTTGCTCTTGCGAACCATTAGGGCAATCATGATGAAGAGACCAATTGCGAAAATTACGATAGGCCAACCCACCAGTTCACCATCAAAGCCGAGAGTTACAGGTACTGGGCCAGTGCCAGGAGTCTTGCGAACGAATCCTGCGTCCACTAGACCAATAAGGGCGATAAAGAGACCGATACCTACAGAGATAGCAATTTTTAGCTGACCTGGAACCGCCTTGAATACTGCGGTTCTAAATCCAGTGAGCACGAGAATAGTGATGATGATGCCCTCGAGTACAACAAGGCCCATCGCTGCTTCCCATGACATTTGTTGGGCGATTACAACTGCAACAAATGTATTGAGTCCAAGTCCGGTCGCGAGTGCTAATGGGTAGCGACCAACGACTCCCATGAGGATTGTCAATACACCTGCGACTAGAGCGGTTGCAGCTGCAATCATTGCAATCTGTGGCTCTTGTGATCCGCCAATGTAGTTACCATTAGCATCCTTGGTGTAACCGATGATGAGCGGGTTTAGAACCACGATGTAAGCCATAGTGAAAAATGTGACGAGACCGCCACGAATTTCCTGGCTTACAGATGATCCACGCTCCGATATTTTGAAATACGAATCGAGCATGAGGTACCTTCCTGATTTTGTTAACGGGGGTGTTTGCGACCCCGTGTGAAGTGACGGCTCACAGACCGAAGGAAGGCCTTATAT
Organism: Actinomycetota bacterium; assembly: GCA_009704515.1. The sequence continues at coordinate 10,774 of WLDZ01000005.1, read as the reverse complement.
TAAAGTTTTCGAGCCGCTACTTACTGGTCTGACGCGCCAAAAGTCCGAGCGAAATTGCGACCGAATTGCCAATCAGGAGGGCGAAGAGAAGGGTACCTAGGCCCACAGTTCCGCCCAGAGCCCAGCCAGCCGATAGAACAGTAACCTCAATAGCTAAGCGAACGCGACTCACCCTAATTCCGGTAACCCTATGAAGACCTGTCATCGCCCCGTCGCGAGGGCCTGGACCCAATCCGCAGGTGATGTAGAGAGCCGATCCCGCGCCAACCAAGGCTATTCCCACAAGTGCAAATATCACGCCAGAAAGATAATTTTCTTGAGCCGGAAATATGTGGATTCCGATTTCAATAAAGAGCGCTATTAAAACGATATTAGAAAGTGTTCCAAAACCAGGGCGTTCTCTTAACGGAATCCAAATCAATAGTACAAAAATAGAGGTAATCGCAGTAGACCATCCGATTAGCAGGCCAGTTCTCTCTGACAGCCCTTGCGCAAATACAGTCCAAGGTGCATTTCCGATATTGCTCTGTATTAAGAGAGAATCACCTAGACCAAAGATAGCTAAACCAAAGAAAAGAATTAACACTCGTTTGGGGGAGAGATCCCATCTGTGCGCTGCTCTCCAGCGAGTATGCGGAATTGTTTTGTGAGGAGCAAAGAAAGCAACAAGATTGGTGAGCCTCATTTAGCAAAGTCTAGCTTCCTTCACTCTATAGTGAGGGTATGCACTCAGCGACTTCAATGTTGAATTTGCCAAATATTGAGAACCTATCTTTTATCGGCTCAGGAACGGTACTCAATGTTCTCGCTATCCTCATTGGTGCGAGTGTTGGAGTCTCCTTAGGCGCACGATTGCAGGCGCCATCACAACGCTTGATAACAGATGTCTTAGGTCTCGTGACGGCCCTTGGCGCCGTTTCCGCACTCTCGCCCTTATGGGCTCCAGGTTTTCGTGAAAAGTTTGCAGAAGGATTGCCCTTGCTCGTAATTCTTCTCACCATGATTATTGGGGGATTGATTGGTAGCGCACTTGATTTAGAAACCAAACTTGATCATGTGGGGGAGTATCTGCGAGAAAAGTTTCGCGCCTCTAAAGAATCGCCATTTATTGAAGGTTTTGTTAGCTCATCTCTGCTCTTTGTTATTGGTCCTTTAGCGATTCTTGGAAGTGTAAGTGATGGCGCGTCGCGAGGAATCGATCAACTTATTCTCAAATCTTCCCTCGACTTATTTGCTGCCATGGCCTTTGCCTCGACCCTTGGTTGGGGAGTTGCGGCATCGATTATTCCAGTAGCTATCTATCAAGGAGCTTGGACGGTAATCGGATGGTTCGCGGGAAATGTTTTAGATCCCTATCAGATTGATGCGATGTCGATTGTTGGTGGATTACTGCTGATTGGAATCGCGTTGCGCCTTCTCGATATTAAGAAGATTGCCATTGCGAATCTTCTACCCGCGCTTTTCTTGGCACCGTTAGTTGCTTTCCTGGCTCATTCAATATGAATGCCTAAAGAACTAATCATCAGATGGTTAACTATTCTCCAAAAGGAAGTGGATCGGTAGATATATGCCCTGCTCTGGACTCTCGAGCAGTGACATTTCGCATATGGTGTCTGCGACATAGAACTTCGTAGGCAACTTCTTCACTCTTTCCTACATCCCCAACTACAACCTGTTCACCTTCGGTAACCATTACTCCGTTGATGGTACGAGCGTTGTGAGTTGCTCTTGAGCCACACCAACAAAGCGCTTCAACTTGGAGAGTGTTGACTCGATCTGCTAACTCGACAAGTCTGGCAGATCCAGGGAATAACTTGGTTCGAAAATCTGCCAAGATACCAAATGCATAGACATCAATTCCGAGACCATCAACTATCTTAGCGAGCGAATCAATCTGTTGTGGTTCATAGAATTGCGCTTCATCGCAGATGATGTAATCAATTCGTTCACCCATCGATAGCTTATCGAGAACAAATTTATGGATATCAAAACCAGGAGAGACTTCTATCGCGGGACTTTGTAGACCTAAACGAGATGAGATAACCCCAGTACCCGCACGGTCATGACTCGTAAAGATCAAACCTCCGCGACCTCTGCTCTGATGGTTATGGGCGGTCTGGAGTGCGAGCGTTGACTTACCACTATCCATGGTGCCGCAGTAGTAAATAAGCTCAGCCATTAGTACATCCAATCATGACGGTATCTTGCCATCTCAGGAGCATTGATAATCAAGGCAGAACTCCGATTCGTTGTAGTTCCTTTTCAAGCCTTGGGGCCAAGTACTCACTCATAGCGACAGTGAGATGAGATTTATCACGATACACAACTATTCCATCAATTACAGCAGAGCAGGAGCCCTCACATAACCAAGGCGTTGGATTTATGGCTATAAGGCCAGGTGCAACTTCAGGTGAGATTGGACGCGATGTGTCACATTTTTCTCTATCCATCTCGGCCAGGCATGTCGGTATATCAACACTAGGAAGTGGAGTATCCGTTAAGTAAATCGGGTACTCCGTAAACCCTTTGATGCGAGAGAACGCTTTCGCTTCTCCTGCTAGCCACCAATCTCGAGAATCGACTTTTGAATTAGGTGCCGTAAAGGGCTGCATTCCTGTCATGATCACCGCGGTTGGGTTCAATTTAGAGATGCGCTCAACAGAGGAGTCTCTAAATGCCTGGCAATCAGCAATTCGGTACTGGGATGAAAGTTCTTTAATTACTTCCGCAGAAGGACAAGCTGATTTAGTGAGGGAAACTATTTTGATTCCTTTCTTTCGTCCAACGATATCTAGGGCAGGCAACCATTGAGCCGCATGTGAGTCACCGTACAGAACGATTGTCTTCTCGCTATCAGTGTCCCCATACTCGCATTTCGGTGCAACCGTAACCCCAACATGGACATGGCAACCATCGATATTGTTTTTTGGTTTCTCTCTGACCTCTTCAACATCGAATGTGAAGCCTGAAGTTGAGGTTATAGAACTGTTATATGAGGAGATGATTGCCAGGCCTAGAATTACGGAAGCTAGAGTTGCAATAAATGAAGCGAGATAGATTCGTTTAATTTTGAAATCTTTGTAGCGCAAGGGTTCTTCAATGAATCGATGCGTAAGATCGGAGAGTAAAAGAATCAATAAAGCTGCCAATAGAACCTCGAACATACTTAACTTCCTAGATAAGTACAGTTCGGGTATGACCAGGACAGGCCAGTGCCAGAGGTATAGCGGATAAGAGATTTCTCCCAGCCATTGCACAGTTCTCCGTCGAGATAATTTATCCAAAAATGGGGGCCATTTTTCTATGCTTAGAATGAGTAGTGCAGTTGCTAGAACGGGAATGATGGCTGCGGTTCCTGGGAACGCGGTATTTTCATTGTAGAAAAATGAAGATAGCACCAGGAGCAAGATTGCTAAGAGACCCCATTGTGGCCTTGAGAAAATTCGTGTTCTCATCCGTTCTGATGCAAAGAGTATGAGTGCTCCAACAGCCATTTCCCATGCTCTAGTTGGAAGAATGTAGAAAGACCAGACAGGTGAACGTTCTGTTAGATAAAGGGAGAAGAGAAAGGAAAGGCCCGCTACCGCGAGAACTCCGAAGAAAACTCCTTTGCGCCCTTTTATTCGAAAGAGAATCAGGATAAGAATTGGCCAGAAAAGATAGAACTGTTCTTCAACTGCTAAGGACCAGAAGTGAATGAATGGAGAAGGCGTTGATCCGAGATTTTGATAGTCGGCATTCCAAAGAGCGAAGAGAAAGTTAGAAATATAAGTGGAGGCGGCTATGAGATCTCGACCAAAATCAGCTCTATAAGTTGTGGGCAAGAGAGCCCAACCTGTGATTCCTGTTGCAAGAACGACTACAAGCGAGGCAGGTAAAAGGCGTTTAAATCTTCGTGCGTAGAAACTTGAAAATGCGAGATTATCTCGTGCTTGGATTTCACGAAGAAGAAGATTGGTAATCAAATAGCCCGAAATTACATAGAAGATGTCAACGCCAATATAACCACCAGGAATAAGACCAGCATGGTAAATCAGAACCAAAAGAGCAGCCAGCGCCCGAAGACTCTGGATATGTGGTTCGCGTACCGTTCTCATCATGAATTGCTGAGAATGTGAATCTTGATGAGTGGATACTTTTCTCGGATTGCAAGATGACCGTTGAGTTCGGAAATTTCGCTGATGAATGCAACATCTGTAACGGTCGCTTCTAATTCATTCACTAGGGCGATAGCAGCGCCAATGGTTCCGCCGGTTGCCAGAATGTCATCGATCAAAAGAACTTTAGATCCAGCTGGGATTGCGTCACGGTGGATTTCTAGCTCTGCTTGGCCATATTCAAGTCCGTAGCTTCGAGAGATTGAATCGTGGGGAAGTTTGCCTTTCTTTCTAATCGGAATAAATCCAATTCCTAACTCGTGTGCAACAGCTGCGGCAAAAATGAATCCGCGTGCCTCAACGCCCGCTACATAATCAACACTGTGACTCCTGGAAACAATCTCCTGAATGAGTGCTGAGAACGCTTGCCCATCAGAGAGGATAGGAGTGATATCTTGAAAGAGAATGCCTTCTTTTGGAAAATCGGGAACGAGTCTCATTAATTGCAAGGCATCGCGATAGCTCTTCACTGGATGAACTTTATGTCTATCTTGCTCGCTCTTCATCTTTATCAGCCAAATCTGAGCTGGAGTTTTCAATCTGCGTGTCCGAAAGGGGACTTGAACCCCTAATCCCTTGCGAGAACTAGCACCTCAAGCTAGCGCGTCTGCCAATTCCGCCACCCGGACGAGTGCACTAGCGAAGTTACCCACTAGCTGAATTACGAGGTAAAGATAGCAACGGTTCTCCCGCGAAGCAAAACCTGCGAATAAGGGTCACTTTTCGCCCATGTAGGAGAGAATGACTCCATGGTGAGTAAGCCCGGCGCTAATGAGAATTTTTCTTCCATAGAAGAAGAGGCTGTTGCAATCTGCCAAGATCTCATCCGCATTCCTTCGGTGAATTACGGAGAGGGTAAGGGCGATGAAAGAGCGGTAGCCGAGTATGTAGTTGCCTCGTTATCTGAAGTTGGAATCAGTGCGGAGATATTTGAATCCGCTCCAAATCGTTGCAGCGTTATTGCAAGAATTCCAGGCAGCGATGTAGATCGACCTGGCTTGGTTTTACATGGTCATCTTGATGTTGTCCCAGCAAATGCGCAGGACTGGCAAGTCGATCCATTCTCTGGAGAGATACGCGACGGAGCTATTTGGGGTCGCGGAGCTGTTGATATGAAGAATGTGGATGCAATGATTCTTGCAATAGTTCGAAATTGGAGTCGCACTGGTTATCAGCCACCAAGGAATATTTTGCTGGCCTTCTTTGCAGATGAGGAAGCTGGTAGCAATTTTGGTTCCCGATTTATGACTCGTGAGCACCCTGAAGTTTTTGCGGGATATTCCGAAGCGATTTCAGAAGTCGGTGGGTTTTCGGTCACTCTCAAGAACGGTAAGAGACTTTATTTCATCGAAGCGGCACAAAAAGGTATTCACTGGATGAAGTTGACTGCAAATGGACTTGCCGGGCACGGCTCTATGGTCAATAACGATAATGCGATTACTCGTTTATCAGATGCAGTTTCAAAAGTTGGATCTTTCACTTGGCCACAGCGCTATACCGAAACAGTAAAGGTACTTTTTCGAAGGATTGCTGAAGCCACGGGTCGGCCCTACGATGAGAATGATTTACGACCTTTGCTCGATGAGATTGGGCCAACTGCTCGAATGATTGGTGCCACACTCTCAAATACTGCCAACCCTACAATTCTTGAAGCAGGATATAAGGCAAATGTGATACCTGGTAGCGCATCGGCTGTTATTGATGGGCGCTTTCTCCCAGGTTATGAGGAGGAGCTTAATTCAACAATTCGTTCTATCGTCGGGCCAGATATTCAAATTGAAACGCTCACCAGAGATATCGCCCTTGAGGTTAATTTCACTGGACCTCTTGTTGATGCAATGTGTGCAGCAATAATCGAGGAAGATCCAGAAGGTATCCCAGTTCCTTATCTCATGAGCGGTGGAACTGATAATAAAGCGTTGTCCGAACTGGGTATTGTCGGTTATGGATTTAGCCCACTGCGCTTACCTGCCGATTTAGATTTTATGGCTCTTTTTCACGGTGTTGATGAGCGAGTCCCGATTGAGAGCTTGCATTTCGGTGTTCGAGCCCTTGATGCCTTTTTAAGAAAGTGCTGAGACTTCGTTTAAAACTTCTCTGATTGTGTGTGGAAGTACGATTTCTTCGCTTTTTAGAATACCTCGAAGTTGAGCGCCGGTGCGTGCACCAACAATCGCAGAAGTAACAAACGGATTATCACGAACCCAGGCAAGTGCGACCTCAAGAGGCGCAAATCCCAGACCTTCCGCAGCAACAGCTACAGCTTCGACAATTCGTGATGCTGCTGGCGTTAAATATGGTTCGACATGCTTTACGAAATGAGGAGCTGCGGCCCTGGAATCACTTGGCACGCCCTTTCTATATTTACCAGTAAGCACACCTCGACCGAGAGGCGCCCAGGCTAAGAAGCCGAAACCAATATCATCTGAAGCGGGAATGATTTCGGATTCGGCACTTCGGTTGAGAAGCGAATACTCATTGGCACTCGTAGCAATCGGGGCTTTCATCGAATGTGCCTGCTGCAAGGTGGCGGCACGCGATGACTGCCAGCCTGAGAAATTTGATATGCCAACATAGCGCGCTCTTCCTGTACTAAAGGCATAGTCAAGAGCGGAGAGAGTGTCATCTAAGGGATTATTTGGATCCCATTGCGATAGTTGCCAAATATCAAGATAGTCGGTTCCTAATCTTGCAAGAGTTTTATCTAGATCATTTATCAAACTTTGTCGAGAGTTACTGACGACTAAGTTTCCATCAGCAATCTTTGTACCAGCTTTACTGGCGATAATCATCGAGTCGCGAGCGAAGAGAGTTCCAATCATTCCGCCAATTACGCGCTCACTATCTCCATCACCGTAGATTGGCGAGGTATCAAGGAAGTTTCCACCGACCTCGATGTAGGCCCGGGCCTGATCTACAGCCTCATGGGTATCGGTATCGCGTCCCCATGTCATAGTTCCAAGACCAATATTCGAGAGCATCAGACCACTTGCTCCAGCTCTGCGCATCTCCATGAGCGCGACCTTAGCAAGGGTTTGGCCGACTTACACTCCATTTCATGTGTAACCTTTCGTGTTGTCGCAGAAAGGGGAGTGCTTATGTCGGTAATCATTCTCCTTCGTCATGCGCATTCTGCAGCGAATGACTCGGGTTTATTAACGGGGCAGTTACCGGGGGTTTCACTCTCTAAGAAAGGTTTTGTTCAGGCGAACCAGCTGGTTGAGAGAATTGGTAAGGGCAAGATTGATAGGTTGCACATCAGCCCTATTGAACGTTGTCAATTGACGATTGATCCTTGGTTACGCTCAAAGTATTCATCGTCATTAGAGAGTTTCCGCGTCGACGATAGTCTTACCGAAATTGACTTTGGCGATTGGAGCGGTCGAAAACTGTCATCGCTTCGTCGCGAGAAACTATGGAAATCCGTTCAGAACACACCCTCACAAGTGACTTTTCCCAATGGTGAATCATTCAAAGCTGCTCAACGACGAGCTTTCTTGGGGATTGAAAGAATTGCAAATGCGAGAGGTTCGAAGATCAATTTGGTTCTTTCACATTCAGACACAATCAAGTTAATTGTGTCTAAGTCCCTCGGAATGAAACTAGATTCTTTTCAGCAGATTCAAATCAACCCTGCCTCGTTTACCATCCTTAATTTCTCTAAGGGCGCTACGACTTTGAGCACCATTAACAATATGGGCAGCCTCAAGGATTTGCTCTAATGCTGCGCACATTTGAGAATGTTTCACGGTTTACTGCAGGCACACTAGGGGAGCCTGGTTCAAGATCTTTTTGGATTCAACTCCGTAGCGGCAATGTTCTCGTATCTGTCGCAGCAGAGAAGAGCCAAGTCTCACTTCTTGGTGAGCGATTTCAAGAAATGTTGCGAGAGATTCGCCTGGCACACCCGGATATAGAAAGACCCGCTTTAATTGACGACCGCGAAGGTCTAGAAACTCCCGTGATTGGGGAGTTTCGTATTGGTGCAATTGCAATTTTCTTTGATGAATTCACTGAGAGAGTGCAAGTAGATCTTCGAGAAGTTAATATAGATGTAGATGAAGAAGTGTTATTTGAGATTGATTCACCTTCGTTAGATAACATCCAGGTTGTTCGTGCCTACCTCTCTTTAGCTCAAGTCAAAAGCTTTGTGGTGAGGGCAGAGACTTTGGTCAAGGCCGGAAGACCACCCTGTCCATTCTGCGCCTTTCCAATTGACCCGCTTGGTCACATTTGTGCTCGGGCAAATGGTTACCGAAGATGAAAACGCCCGCTCAAATCCTGGCAGAAGGATCAGTCAAAGTTGAGGGCAGGTTAGTTGATGCCTCTAATGCGACGCTCTTCACGGAGTTGGAACTTTCAGGACAAACCATTCGGGCAATCTATAAACCGATTTCAGGTGAACGCCCGCTTTGGGATTTTCAGTCAGGAACCCTCGCATTTAGAGAGCGAGCGGCTTATCTCATAAGCGATGCGATGGGATTTGATCTTGTCCCGTTAACTATTTTGCGAGATGGACCTTTTGGGGAAGGAGCATTTCAACTATGGATTGATATTGATGAAAGTGTTGACCTTGCTCTCTATTTCAGAGAAGTCAATGAAAGCTTGCGAAGAGTCGCCCTATTTGATGCAGTTGTTAACAATACAGATCGAAAAATTGGTCATCTCTTGCCTGCGGAATCGGGTCATTTGTATGTGTGTGACCATGGAGTAACTTTTCACAACGAAGATAAATTACGTACCGTGCTTTGGCAATGGTCGGGGCAACCATTAAACATTGATGAGATAGAGACGCTTTCTTCATTAAGCATCAAAGTCAAAGATGGCGAAATTGAGGAGTTATCCCGTTTATTGAGTGCGATAGAGATCGAAGCCCTCTTAATGCGTTTGGATAGGCTTATCTCCGAATCAACTTTCCCCGAACCAAACCCTGAATGGCCCGCCGTTCCTTGGCCTCCGTTTTAAGCAAGATTTTTCCAGTCTAGGTATTACTCTTACCGAATGAATTCTTGGGCAGATGTGGATTTACCACCACTTGCAAAGGCCTATGAAATCCCTGCGCTCAAGTTATTTGATACAGCTTCACAATCAATCAAACCTTTGGAAATTAAGAGGAGCTACAAGATTTATGTCTGCGGAATAACTCCTTATGATGCAACGCATCTCGGACATGCCGCAACTTACCTAACCTTTGATCTTATTAATCGTTATCTCCGACTATCTGGAGCAGCTGTTAGCTTCGTCCAGAACATTACGGATATTGATGACCCTCTTCTCGAGCGAGCGGAGCGGGATGGCACCAGTTGGCAGGAACTAGCGACATCACAGATAAATCTTTTCCGTGGAGACATGGTGAATCTCCATGTGATTCCACCGAATCATTACATTGGAGTTGTCGAAGCGATGAGGCTAATCATCGATTCAATTCAAGCTCTTGTTGAGACTGGAAATACATATACGGTCGAAAGCGATCTTTACTTTGACATCCATTCAGATTCGAAGTTTGGATCTCGTTCTCACCTTAGCAAAGCAGAAATGTTAGAGATTTTTTCTCAACGAGGAGGCGATCCAAAGCGAGAAGGAAAGCGAAATCCTCTAGATGCTCTGTTATGGCGAGGTCAACGTCCAGGTGAACCGTCATGGGAATCTCCATTCGGTCCTGGTAGACCAGGCTGGCATATTGAATGTTCCGCTATTGCACTAACTTACCTCGCTGAGATTCCTCAAAACGAGGAACCCGATAATCACTCCATCGATATTCAAGGTGGTGGAAGTGATTTGATTTTCCCTCATCACGAAATGTCTGCCTCGCAGTGTGCGTTGTTGACCAATAAAGAGTTTGCATCACATTATGTTCATGCCGGAATGATCGGCCTTGATGGTGAGAAGATGAGTAAATCACTTGGAAATCTGGTCTTTGTATCGTCATTGATTAATCAGGGAGTAGAGCCAGCAGCAATTCGTTGGGCGCTTTTCACATCTCATTTTGCGCAAGACAGAATGTGGAGTCAGCAGATTCTTGATGAGGCCTCGGAGTGGATTGTTCGACTAAGGAGAGCTTTATCTCGTGTTGATGTCGCGCCAACAGCGCCGGTAATTAACGGAATAATTCGAGCACTAGCCGAGAATCTTGATACACCTAAGGCCCTCAAACTTATTCAGAGCTGGATAGTTCAAACTGAAGATGGAGAGTCGTCGGATATAGGCATTGGGGGAGAAGCAGGAGAGTTATCTCGTGCCTTGGATACCATCCTTGGTCTAGCGCTCTAAATCTCCATCTCCTTTTCAGTACGGTAACCTTTGCCCCATGACGACCCACCACGTTGTTTCGAGCGAGATGACGCGCAAACACCCAGGGAAGTTACGAACCGCTCTTTCTCTAGGTCCAGTTATTGCCGATGGAGCGATGGGGACGATGCTTCAGGCTGCGGACCCCTCTCTCGAGGATTTTCAGAATCACGAGGGTTGCAACGAGATTTTAAATATCACTCGCCCCGATGTTGTTTCAGATGTACATCGAGCGTATCTTGAAGTTGGCGTCGATGCGATTGAGACTAATACTTTTGGAGCGAATTGGGCCAATCTCGCCGAGTACGGGATTGAGGATCGCATCTATG
>WLDZ01000049.1 GCA_009704515.1 Actinomycetota bacterium | reverse complement strand
TAGACATTTCTTCTCTTGTGCAATCTGAAACTGAGATCGGGCGAGAATAAGCTTGAAGTTGCTTAAGGGAGCAGACCTGAAATTTGTCACAAATTCCAAAGAACCAAGTAATCATTTCATCCAGAGTCGAAGAATTCTTAATTTCAAATCCCGCTGCCCGTTCTACACCATCAAAATCTAGGATTTTTTCATCATGTTGGAAGCCGACTAATGAGTCAACTCTCATTATTGGAATAGAGTGCTTCAATTCCCCTGCACCTTTTTCAAAGGACATATCTATGAAAAATTCTGGATGCACGGGTTTGAGAATTGCATCTGTGCCGGATTTTTCCATTACTTCATTAAACCATTGGAAATAATTAGAATACTTATCTTTAATGCTGTCATTCAATTTCAGTAATAGCTCTCCGTTTGAACTCGTAAGAGCTTCGTTCAAGCCTATCCCGTGAAGAATTTTGAGTCCGCGATCAAGGCAGACTAGTACTCCAATGCCGCTATTCGATTTAATTATTGGACGGAGTATTTCCATTTCCTTCAAAAATGCCTCATCGTCATTAAATGCATTATCAGGCGGGTAACTAGCCCCCATTGCTGTTAGTTGGGGAGTTGTGTAGGGAGAGAACAATAAGTCAAGCAGTGTTGTTGCTGATGAAGGAGGCAAGGCAGGCTTGATATCAACAGGAAACCAAGGGCTTGAATTTTTTCCGAAAGAATCAATAGAGCTAATGTGCTCATGCGAAGAATGTATACGGGCTTTTGAGACATGCGAAGCGATTGTTTCTCTTACCTGTGAAGTGCCCATAAAGTAATACCTTACTTGCGAAGCAAGATCGAATCAAGACCTCGGTGTTCCAACCATAACTTAGGCTGCAATAACCCCTGTTGAAAGTGCAATCAGAAGTGCAGTACCAAGCACCAAGCGGTAGATGACAAATGGCGTAAATGATCTGGTTGAGATGTAACGCATTAACCAAGCAATAACTGCGTATCCCACTAAGAATGCAACAAAAGTCGCGACAAGTGTTTGAGGCAATGAGAAGACCGCATCACCTGGGTTATCAATTGCTTTCTTGAGCTGATAGAAACCACTTCCGAATACTGCTGGAACCGCCAAGAGAAATGAGTATCGCAGCGCAGATTCACGACGGTATCCGAGGGCGCGTCCCATTGCAATTGTTGCACCAGAACGTGAGACACCAGGAATAAGCGCTAACGCTTGCGCAAACCCATAGAGAAATCCATGTCCAACAGTGAGATTGTCCAAAGTGCGTTCATTGCGCCCCATAAAGTCAAGGAAGCCAAGAATTAAACCAAAGATAATCAAAGTAGCTGCAATTACCCAGAGGCTTCGTAGTTCGTTCTCTATGTAATCCTGTCCGAGATAGCCAAGAATGACAATTGGAAGAGTGCCAACGGCAATAAGCCAGGCTAACTTCGCATCGCTGCGCTGATGGCGAGTCAAATGTGCATTTGGTTTCAGCGATTGAAACCATGCACCGACAATGGTTGCAATATCTTTTCGGAAATAAAGTAAGACAGCGAGTTCTGTACCTATTTGAGTAATTGCAACAAAGGCAGCCCCTGGATCTTCAGCTGATGGCATCAAGCGACCGATTATCGCTAAGTGAGCATTGGATGAGATTGGCAAGAACTCTGTAAGTCCTTGAATTAAGCCAAGAAAGATTGCGCTAAGCATTTATCTTCGCCTCACTCTTTCTACTTGCCAAGTACGAACCTAAAAGTACTAGGGGGAGACCAATAATGATTCCAGTTGTAATCGGTTCGCCCAGAATAATGACTCCTAAAACAACGGCAAATGCAGTGTTGAGATAAGTCACTAGTGATGCGCGAGCCACGCCAATAATATCTACAAGGATAAAGAATATGGCGAAGGCAATACCGGATGAGAAGATTCCCAGTGCTACAACAGACCAGATAGCTGATTGATTGATGTGGTGGCTAGGCCATTGCACTACGGTAAATGGAAGATAGAAGATAGCTGTTATCAGCATTGCCACGCCATTGATGGCGACGCCGGAAACTCCAGGCAGACCACTTTGTACAAACATAACGGCGTAGGCATAAGCAATAGAAGCAACCAGCACCATCAAGATTGATAGCGGATCTGAACCGCCCTTGATACTTTCGATACCGACAACTAAAACTAGGCCTACAAAACCGATTGCTATTCCGAATAAACGCTTGCGTTGCCAGACAGTTTTATCGCCCTTGAGAGATGCAAAGATGGTGGCCCAAATCGGAACAGATGCGACCAGTAGGCCAGCGAGTCCAGAGGAAATCTTCTGTTCAGCGGTACCGATTAATATCCATGGTCCAATCATTTCAAGCACTGCATATGGAGCGACATATCTGATGCCGCGAATAGCATCACCTAAAGTTTTTTGACGAATCGCCCACGGAAGCAAGATTGCTGCGCCGATTGCAGTTCGCAAGCAAACAACAATTGCTGGAGAGAATCCGCCATCAGGATCAACAGCTACCTTAATAAAGAGATATGGAATTCCCCAAAGGAGTCCGGTCATGAAGAAGAGCAACCAGCCGCGACGCGACATTAAATCTCCGATGTTTAAGGAAAGAGCGCTAGCGCTGCTTCACAAATGATTGAATTACAAATCGATAGAGTTCAATTGTACGCGCTGCAACTGCTTCCCAGCCAAACTCAGCAATTGCTCGCCCTCGCCCAGCGATACCGTATTGAATTAAGAGCTCAGGTTGAGACATTAATCGGGTTATTGATGATGCCAATGATTCTTCAAAGCCTGAAATATCACCCTCATTGTAATCAACGAGCTCACCGGTGACGCCATGATCGACAACTTCAGGAATTCCACCTACACGAGATGCAAGGACCGCGGTCTGACAAGCCATCGCCTCTAAATTTACGATTCCGAGTGGTTCGTAAACAGAAGGACATAAGAAAAGATCAGCATTTGTTAGTGCTGCAGTTAATTTCTCGTGGGGGAGCATCTCTTTTATCCACCAGATGTTTTTGCGTGTTTTTTGAAGTTCTGCAATAAGTTCTGCAACTTCTGCACCAATCCCTGGTTCGTCAGGACTGCCTGCAGCAAGCACCAATCCAATATCTTCTGGCACGTGGCGCCACGCTCGTAAAAGGTGGGCCAACCCTTTCTGTCGCGTAATACGTCCGACAAAGATTGCATATCGACCGGTAATGCCAAACTCTTTCAGAACGGCAGTATCAGTGTTTGGAGTGAATTTTTCGGTATCGACTCCATTTCGAATTGTGACAACTTTGGAAGGTTCGATATTTGGATAAGCCTTAAGGACATCTGCACGCATACCGTCGCTGACAGCAATTACAGCAGCAGCGCCTTCGTAGGCAGTTTTTTCCGCCCACGATGAAATCTGATATCCACCACCAAGCTGCTCTGCTTTCCATGGACGTAAAGGTTCCAATGAATGAGCGCTCACAATGTGGGGGATTCCATGCAAAAGTGATGCAGTATGGCCCGCCATATTTGCATACCAAGTATGCGAATGTACTAGGTCGACAGAAGAGAGCTGATCTGCAATAGCTAAATCAGTAGCAAGGGCGGCAATAGCTGGGTTTGCATCTTTGAATTCGACAGGAGTCTCATAACCGAAAGCTCCATCGGTGCGCGCACCTCCGAAACAATGAACATCTACTGTGACATTTAGCGTAACATTACTAGAAGTGCGAAGGGCTTCAGTGAGTTGGACTACATGAACTCCAGCACCGCCATAAACTGCAGGTGGCCATTCTTTCGTAACGATTCCAACGCGAATCGACTCTGCATTGTTCACGGAATCTAGATTACTCACAGGGAAAGAATAGTCCTGGCTATGGCATCTATGTGCTCAGCTGGGTAGCCTTACCCCATGGCGCGCTTCGATAAAGTTCTTGGAATCGTCCTTGCGGGCGGTGAAGGAAAGCGTTTAATGCCGCTTACTGCAGATCGTGCAAAACCAGCAGTGCCATTCGGTGGCTCATATCGTCTTATTGATTTTGTGCTCTCTAATCTTGTGAATGCAGGAATGCGAAAAATTGCGGTTTTGACCCAATATAAATCTCACTCACTCGACCGTCACATCACAACAACGTGGCGCATGTCTACTTTGCTCGGCAATTACATTACTCCGGTTCCTGCTCAACAACGCCTAGGCCCTCGTTGGTATACCGGTTCTGCTGATGCAATTTTGCAGAATTTTAATTTGATCGCTGATGAGGATCCTGATCACATACTTGTTTTCGGTGCTGACCACGTCTATCGCATGGATCCAAGTCAAATGTTTGAGCAACACGAAAAGAGTGGCGCAGGCGTGACTGTCGCAGCGATTCGCATGCTTCGCTCTGAGGCCCATGACTTTGGTGTGATTGAACTCGCTGAAGATGGAATCACTATTAAGCAATTTCATGAGAAACCATCTGATCCGCCAGCAATGCCAGGTCATCCTGATCTTGCACTCGTATCAATGGGAAATTACATCTTCAAGCGTGATGTTATGGAAGATGCGCTCATCCTTGATTCTGAAGATCTAGAATCCCGTCATGACATTGGCGGAAATATCATTCCTGCGCTGACTGCTGCGGGACAAGCCAAGGTCTATGACTTTGCGGATAACATTGTTCCTGGAGAGACTGATCGTGATAAAGGTTATTGGCGCGATGTGGGTTCAATAGATGCTTATTACGATGCCCATATGGATTTAGTTTCTATCCATCCAATCTTTAATCTTTACAATCGTGAATGGCCACTCCTTACCAATCCTCCATCAATGCCGCCTGCGAAATTTAGCGCCAACGGAATTGCCCAAGATTCAATTGTCGGCGCAGGTTCCATCGTTGCTGGAGGTCACCTGAATCGCACAGTAGCTTCTTATGATGTCCATATTGGGGCTGGGGCTTTCGTTGATAGCTCAGTGTTAATGCCTGAAGTGAAAATTGGGGATGGCGCTGTAATCCGAAAAGCAATCTTGGATAAAGGTGTTGTCGTTGAGCCAGGCGCACAGATTGGTGTTGACCTCGAGCGAGATCGCCAGAGATTCACTGTGACAGATTCTGGAATCGTTGTTGTAGGCAAAGGCGTACGAGTTACCGCCTAGTTTGAGCCAATTACGCTGGCGATGTGGGGTAAATCTTTGGTAGAAGCGGGTTAGAATTAGGCCTGTCAACGTTGACCTTCTTGCCTATAAATAGGCGCTTAACTTTGGAGTTTTAAGATGCGTTTTGGTGTTCTCACAGGTGGCGGCGATTGCCCAGGTCTCAATGGTGTTATTCGTGGCGTTGTAACAAAGGGAATTAAAGAGTACGGATACGAGTTCGTTGGATTCCGTGATGGTTGGAAAGGTCCACTAGAGGGACTGACTATGCCTTTGGATCTCGCCACAGTAAAGCCAATTCTGGCTAAGGGCGGAACAATTCTTGGTTCATCTCGCACCAACCCATTTAAAATCGATGGTGGAGTAGAGCGCATTAAAGCCAATCTAGAAGCTGCTGGTGTCGATGCCCTTATTGCAATTGGTGGCGAAGATACTCTCGGCGTTGCAACAAAGCTACACGCACTTGGTGTCAAAGTAATTGGCGTGCCAAAGACAATTGATAACGATCTCAGCAATACTGATTACACATTTGGTTTTGATACAGCAGTTAACATCTCGATGGAGGCAATTGATCGTCTTCACACAACAGCTGAATCTCACCACCGCCCACTTATCGTTGAGGTCATGGGGCGCCATGCTGGTTGGATTGCCCTTCACTCAGGAATATCAGGAGATGCAGCTTGCATCTTGATTCCAGAAGTTAAGTTCTCTGTTGATAAGGTCTGTGAATATGTGAAGTCGCGTTTCGCCACAGGAACTGCGCCAATTATCGTTATTGCAGAAGGTGCCATCCCACAAGACGGCGACATGATCGTTAAAGATCAAGAGCTCGATGCTTTCGGACACGTCAAACTTTCGGGTATTGGCGAGTGGTTGGCACAAGAGATTGAGAGCAAGACCGGTTACGAAACCCGTTGCACCGTTCTTGGCCATATCCAGCGCGGTGGAACACCAACGGCTTTCGACCGTGTTCTCTCATCACGCTTTGGGCTCGAGGCAATCACTGCAGCTCACCAAGGTGACTGGGGAACAATGATGGCCCTTCACGGAACAACGATTGCTCACGTCCCGTTGGCATCAGCAACTGATGTCTTAAAGACGGTTCCTTACGAGCGCTACGAAGAGATCACCGCTTTCTTCGGATAAGGCTCTAGCTAATTACCCGTCACCATATCCCTACTATCTTTTAGGCTAATCACATGACATCAATCGATACGCTCTTTGATTCCACCTTAGTTGCGGCACAACAACCCAACTGGCCTGGTGGTCCTCAAGGTGCGCCATTGGCAGCAGCAGTAGCAGAGCTCAAGGCTTTGCCACCGCTGGTTTTTGCTGGTGAATGTGACAACTTAAAGGCACGTATTGCAGATGCTGCAGCAGGAAGAGCATTCTGGTTGCAAGGTGGAGATTGCGCAGAAACTTTTGAATCAGCAACTGCTGATTCTATTCGCAACCGCATCAAAACTATTTTGCAGATGGCTGCAGTTTTGCAATATTCATCATCGCTTCCTGTCATCAAGGTTGGTCGCATGGCGGGTCAATTCGCTAAGCCACGCTCGAGTGATACAGAGACACGTGGAGATGTGACACTGCCGGCTTATCGTGGTGATGCAGTGAACGGAATCGACTTCACACCTGAATCTCGTATTCCAGATCCACAGAGATTGGTAAAGGTTTACAACACCTCTGCCTCAACTCTCAATCTAGTTCGCGCATTCACACAGGGTGGTTTTG
>WLDZ01000048.1 GCA_009704515.1 Actinomycetota bacterium | reverse complement strand
CCAGCCGCTGTGATGCTTGGCAGTAAAGACTGCGTATTTACATCCCGCATCTTTCGCCTGTTGCAGGAACTCTTTTGGGTTCCACAGAATTGGATTGAAAGTAGTTTCAGTCGAACGGTATTGCTCTACGTTTACCAAGCCACCGAGAGGTAGTGCAAAATTGACATCACCTAACATGGGCCAGGACATCTCAATTCCTTGCTGGCTGGCATGGTCAAGACAAATAAAGAGACCTAAACCAGCGCCGGTAAACCAATCTGCACAACGTTGTTGATGACCACTGATGAGAGGGTGAAAATCATTTAACCTCGGCGCCAGTGCTTCCTTATCGAAAACAGTGGTCTCAGTGGCCATCACAACATCAATCTTGTATGACTAGTTGAAAGCTACGACAGTTGGTCCTTCGACCTTAGGAGCAGCAATAGTCATTGAGATCTTAGAACCGTTGCGTGTTACCGCAATTGCTCCGCCACCTAGGACTGTTGCGCTCTTGATATCGATTGCGCTCTCTGGAGCATCGAATTCAACTGAACCAGTTGCATCGATGATCGCAAAGCGCTTCTTACCATTTGCTGTCCAACGAACCCATGGTGAATCTGAAGCCTTTACATCGGCAGCAGGACGTGAGGCATAGATAGCGCTCTTGTTGACATCCATCCATGCACCGATTCCTTCAAGCACCTTGCGCTGGAAAGCTGGAATCTCACCATCGGCTGTTGGGCCAACGTTAAGAAGGAGATTTCCGCCACGAGAGACAATGTCGATGAGGTGATGTTGAGCAGCGTTGATGCTCATGTAGTGCTTCTCATCTTCAATCTGGTTGTAACCAAATGAAAGTCCGATACCGCGGCAGTTTTCCCAGGCAGCTCCACTCTCGTTATCGAGTGAATGCTGGTACTCACTTGTCTTGTAATCTGAGTGAGGGACTCCCCAACGATCGTTAACTACACCCTGTGGCACGCTCTTGTAGTAATGATCAAAGATTTCAGCGAGTGAATAAGCACCTTCACGCTTTGCAAAATCTGGGTACTCAATATCATCCCAAAGCACATCTGGCTTATAACGATTAATCAAGTCCATTATGTGTGCATGGCAATACATTGCATATGCTGCATCACTCGGACGGAAACCGCGAACGTGATCACCGATTGTCATTGGAGGGAAGTTATCTACACTCCAGTCCAAACCACCTGAGTAATAAACACCGAATTTGATGCCAGCCTTACGGACAGCATCACCGATTGCGCCAACTAAATCACGCTTTGGTCCACGCGCTACTGTGTTTCTTGTGCCAGTTCCTGGTGCATCCCACAATGTGATTCCGTCGTGGTGCTTGGTGGTTGGAATTACATACTGTGCACCAGCCTTAGCAAAGAGAGCTGCCCAATCATCTGGATTGAACTTGCTCGCCTTCCATTGATCTAAGAAATCGTCATATGGCGCACCACCATGAACTTCCTTATGGTGCTTCTGAGCAGGAGATCCCTCAATACGAATTGTGTTGTAGTACCACTCTGCATAAGGGTTATGTGCCATCCAAACGCTGTCATCAACTGTGCCCAGCTCACCTGTTGGCTCTGCCCATGCAGGAACTGAATAAGCACCCCAGTGAATGAAAATTCCAAACTTTGCATCGCTAAACCAGGTCGGAACCGGACGCTCGAAACGCTTAAATACTTCTTGATCCATTTTTTCTCTCCTTAGTTGGTTTAGCTCTGCCTGTAATTAATTTGAAAATTCAATAACGGTTGGGCCTGCCACCTTGGGTGCTGGAACAGTCATTGAAATCTTATTTCCGCTTCTCTTCACTTCGATTGGGCCTCCGCCGAGAATGCGAGTTGTGCTGAGATTGCTGACCTTTTCAGAAGCTTCAATCTCAACAGCTCCAACTGCATCAACATAGGCAAAGATTCGATCGCCCTTCTTTACCCAACGAACCCATGGAGTATCTGATGGTGCAAGGCCTGCAACAGCGCGGGTTGCATAGACGCCTTCGCTATTGATTGCCATCCAATCACCAAGGCCCATCAAGACCTTCTTCTGAATCTCAGGAATTTCACCTGAAGCAGTTGGGCCAACATTGAGCAAGAAATTTCCGCCGCGAGAGACGATATCTAAGAAGTGACGCAGAGCGCTCTCGGTACTGAGTGAGTGGATTTCTGATTCAACTTGGTTATAGCCAAATGAGAGACCAATACCGCGGCAATTCTCCCAAGCTCCGCCATCTTCATTGTCCGCCATAAACTGATACTCACTCGTCTTGTAATCAGCGTGAGTCGTCGAACCCCAACGATCATTTACAACACCGTGAGGAACTACTTTGTAATAGTGATCAAAGAGCGCAGCAAGTGAGTATTCGCCATCATGCTTTGCAAAATCAGGCCACTCAATATCGTTCCACAGAACATCTGGCTTATAACGATCAATGAGGTCAATAACATGTTTGTATGCATACATTGAATAAGCCGCATCATTCGGCCTTGTTAGACCATTACCATCATGGCCTAGGTTATCCGTGATAGCAGGCAGGGTCTTTGTGACTTCCCAGTCCAAACCACCTGAGTAATAAACTGCTGAACGCAATCCTGCTTTACGCACCGCAACAGCTAAGTCGCCGATGATGTCGCGCTTGGGACCGCGATGAACCGTATTGCGTGTGCCAGTACCAGGTGCATCCCAAAGGGTGATGCCATCATGATGCTTTGAAAGCGGAACGATGTACTGGGCGCCCGCATAAGCAAAGAGTTTTGCCCACTCATCTGGATTGAATTTCTCTGCTTTCCATAAATCTAAAAGGTCGTCATAGTCGCAATCATTAAAGTTCTTCTTGTGGAATTCGCGAGCTGGAGATCCTTCAATTCTGATGGTGTTGTAGTACCACTCTGCATAAGGGTTGTGCTTAAACCAATGTTTCCAATCATCGATTGTGCCTAGCTCTCCGATTGGTTCGCCCCAAGCAGGCACAGAGAAAGCGCCCCAAGAGACCATAAAACCTAGCTTTGCATCAAGAAACCACTCTGGAACGTCACGTTCGAATCGATCGAAAACGTTAATTACCAATTTCTTAGCTCCACATCATTTGGGTTACCGCTGAGGTCAATCACAATCACCGGAATAATGCTGGAAAGGTCGGCGCCTCGTGTATCGATGATTACTTCACCAAGTGGATCCTTTGAAGTGACATCGTTAATTGCGGTTCTGCGTGTGAATGGCAGCTCTTTATCTGTTCCAAGAATCTTGATTGATTTAATTCGCGCCAGCGGAATAGCGCGGGCTACTACAGATTCTTCTGGCTTTGCAAAGAGATGTAAATAAAGTAGGTGATCGCGCTTTGTACTTGGACCGTAGAACTGCCATGGCTCAAGTCCTGGTTCTGCCCCAACAACGCTCTCTTTATTGACTTTCATCCATTTAGCTATTGCAACCAGAAGATCGCGTTCTTCTGGAACAAGCGAACCATCTCCACGAGGACCAATGTTGAGAAGTAGATTTCCGCCGCGAGATACGACTTCAATCAGTGTGCGCAGAATTTCAAATGGAGTTTTGAAAGCTTCATCAGATGGAACATATGCCCATGAGTAGTTCATGGTCATGCAGCATTCCCATGGTTCTGCAATCGGTTGCGCTGGAATCCATTGTTCTGGTGTTCTGTAATCGCCTTGAGTAAAGAGGCGATCGTTAATTAAAGTCTTTGGAGATAGTGAGCGAATATGGTCACCGATATCTTTTGTATTCCAAACTTCTTCGCTACGTTCCCATCCGCCATCAAACCAGAGCAAATCAATTGGTCCGTACTCGGTAAGAATTTCACCAAGCTGAGCTTTCAGGTACTCGCGATAGCGTGCCCATTGTTCAGGTGTACCGATCGGTGAGCTATCACCGAAAATATATGGGCGATACTCATCTTTCCAAGGAAGATAATCTGGATGACCCCAGTCAGATAATGAGTAGTAGACACCCACTTTAAGACCTTCTGCGCGAACGGCATCAACATATGTACGCAAGATATCCCCACCTTTGGCGCCGTAAGGAGATGATGCAATGGTGCGGTCACCGAACTTTGATGGCCAAGAAGCCCAGCCGTTGTGATGCTTCGAAGTAAAGACGACATATGCCATGCCAGCTTCTTTGGCTAAGCGCGCAATCTCTTTTGGATCCCATTTAGTTGGATTAAATGTCTTTTCGGTTGAGTAATACTCATCGACGGTAACAACTTTTCCGCCTGGCAATGAAAATACACCGCCAACCATTGGCCAAGAGATTTCAATACCTTGCTCGCTGGTGTGATCCCAATGGATAAAGAGACCTAAGCCAGCACCTTTAAACCATTCTTGGGTGCGCTTTTCATGGTTAGCAATGAGCGGAAAATATTCATTCATTCGCGACTCAAGCTTTTCCATATCAAAAACTGTGTCGCTCATGAGCTCTCCCCTTACTTAGAAATTCCACCAAGGGCGATTCCCTTAGTGACGTACTTACTTAAGATGATGTAGAGAATGATTGGAGGAATTGCTGCAATGCTAAGACCTGCGAATGTCGTACCCAGATCGGTTGTAAAGTCGCCAGCAAAAGAGAGCATGCCGACAGAGATCGGCTGTGACTCTTGACTCTGCAGTAGCACAATGGCAATCTGGCTATCGCCCCACGCCCAGATCAAAGTCAGGATTCCGACTGCAACGATCTGACCTATCGATAGCGGAAGAACCAGTCTTCTAAAGATTCTGAAGTTAGACAATCCATCAAGCAAGCCAGCTTCTAGAATTTCGCGAGGAAAATCAACAAAGAAGCGGTTCATCAAAAGAAAAGTCGTAGGAATCGCGAGGACTCCATAAGCAACTCCTGCTGCAATAGGTTTATTGAGCATTCCATATTGGTTGTAAGCCTTGAAGAAAGGAATAACCAGGAGAATAGCTGGGACAACTGTTCCGGCGAGTACTGTCACCATGACGCGGCGATTGGCCTTTGGCGGCAAGAAGATTGTGAAATACGCTGCAGGTACTGCTACGCCAAGAGATACAACCAGAGCTGTACCAACAAGGAAGAAAGTATTTACAAACCAGATACCCATCGTTGAATCACCAGCGCCTGCATTCCAGGCATTACTGAAATTACTCCATGATGGGCTATAAAAAATTCCGAGTGGGTTGGCGTAAATCTGGCTTGTTGGCTTGGTACCAAAAAGCATGATAAAGAAAAATGGGAGCAATATAAGAGCAGTCCAGCCGAGCACTCCCAGATTTGCGAAGAACTTTCCTAAAACTCTAGGCATTAGCGCTGCTCCGATCTGCTGAGGCGGATTCCGAGACTGCCGATAATCATCAGGAAGATTCCTGCGATCACCGCCATAGCTGCAGCGGTTCCAAAACGACCAAATCTAAAAGCCTCTTTATAGGCAAGGATTGGCAAGATTGAAGTTGAATCCGCTGGGCCACCTGTGGTCATCGCCCAGACAACGGTAAAGCCGTTAAAGGTCCAGATAATCTGCAACGTCAGCATAATCAGCATGACAGGCCTAATTAATGGAAGCGTAATCTTAAAGAATTGTTGGCGGATATTTGCGCCATCGACAGTAGCCGCCTCGCGCACTGAGATTGGAATCTGTTCAATCGCACCAAGGATTACCAAGAATGCAAAACCCACCGCAATCCAAATACCGACAAAGATAACTGGGTAAAGGGCGGTCTCAGAACTTGCTAGCCACGCATAATCATCGCGCAGGCCTATCTTTCCTAAAATTGTATTAACAACCCCGGTTTCCGGTTGGAAACCGCTGCTCCAGAAGATTGCTACAGCAGTTGGTGGTGCGATTCCTGGAAAGAACCAGACAACTTTGTAAAACTTATGTCCTCGCACACCTGCGCTCACCGCTGCGGCAAGAATCGTCGCTATCGCAACTACTCCGATTGCAACTGAGAACGCATAAAGAATGGTGATGCGTGCTGAATAACGCATCTGCTCATCAGCCAATAAATCCGTGTAATTCTGCCAACCGACTGGCTCTAGCGGGCCAAGGCCGCCCCAGCGAGAGAAACTCAGCTGGATCGAGTTGATAACTGGTAGACCCAGGAAGAGGAAGAGCAAGACAAACACTGGGATAAGTGCAAACTTCGCGCTGCGAATATTTGTACCGTCTAATCCAATTTTCTTCTTTTTGGAACGAAAAACCCGGCCCTGCTTAGGAAGCTGCGACTCATTTGATTGAACTTCCTTCAAACTAGTCACAACATCTCTCTTTCTAAGTCAGGGCCGGGTTTCGTATTCATTTTTTATTCGTCTTGCAAGTTGTTGAAAGAGCTAGCCTTTATAGGCCGTTCTTTCGAACCTTGAGCAACTCAGCCTGCAGATCCTTTGCGATCTTTGCAGGAGTTGTCTTGCCTTCCTGAAGTCGCTGAATCAGCGGATTCAAGAATGCTTGTCCGTATGCACCTGGAACTTCTGAGGTCCATCCTGACTTTGCTCCATATTCTTCAACATGCGCGAGCACATCAAGAACAGACTTTGGAATCTTTGTGTAAGCAGACTTTGGAACTGTTGTGACTGCAGGGAAGTTTCCTGAAGCCTCAAGTACACCAATGCGCTGACCTTCATCACTTACTGAGTAACGAAGGAGCTCAAGTGCCCACTCACGATTCTTTGACTTGGTTGGAACACCAAAAGCATCGCCGTAGTAAGGAGTAAATGTTGACTTAGCTCCTGTTACAACTGAAGGAAGAACAGCGAAGCCCGGTGAGAACTTCATTGTGCCTGCCTTGGTATCTGCCTCAAATGCACCACCTGGCATCCATGTTCCACCGAGGAGGAGACATGACTTACCTGATGTGAAGTAAGCAGTTGCTTGATCAAGGTCCATACCTAGGTAACCCTTTTGGTATACACCACTCTTTGCAATCTGCTCAAGTGACTTGAGAGACTTAAGGATTCCGACATCTGTCCACTTTGCAGTGACAGGTACATCATCCTTATAGCTGTTGATGTAGTTGTTGAGTGCTGCATCTGAAACTGCAGATGGCATCATCACATCGAACATCCAAGAAGCTTGGAAGTTCGTCTTTCCACCAAT
>WLDZ01000047.1 GCA_009704515.1 Actinomycetota bacterium | reverse complement strand
CAAATAACATCATGCGTGCAACCCAGAAGAATAAAATGTCATAACCAGTTACGAGAACACTCGTTGGATAGAACTTCTTAAGATCTGCGCTCTGATTTGGCCAACCTAAAGTCGAGAATGGCCATAAAGCAGAAGAGAACCAGGTATCGAGTACATCAGGGTCTTGAACATATCCTGCAGGAGCGCTTTCGCCTGGGCCGACAACAATTACTTCGTCATTTGGTCCGTACCAAACTGGGATGCGGTGACCCCACCACAACTGGCGCGAGATACACCAGTCATGCATATTGTCGATCCAATCAAAGTAACGTGGTGCAAGTTCTGTGGGTTCAATACTGACTCGACCATCGCGCACTGCGTCCCCTGCAGCTTTAGCTAGTGGTGCAACTTTTACAAACCATTGCTTAGATAAACGTGGTTCTACAGTTGTATCGCATCTTGAACAATGTCCGACTGCGTGGATGTATGGGCGCTTTTCAGCGACGATGCGGCCAAGTTCTTTTAGTTTTGCGACAACCGCAACACGCGCATCGAATCTATCCATGCCATCGAACTCAGTACCTGTACCAGCCATAATGCCGTGCTCATTCATGATGACTACAAATGGCACATTGTGGCGAAGCGCCATCTCAAAGTCATTGGGGTCGTGTGCTGCAGTGACCTTTACTGCACCCGTTCCGAAATCTGGGTCCACTAGTTCGTCAGCAATAATTGGAATCATTCGGTTTACAAGTGGAAGCAGAACTTCGGTTCCGACAAGATGCTTGTAACGTGGATCATCTGGGTGGACTGCTACTGCGCCGTCACCCATCATGGTTTCTGCGCGAGTGGTCGCAACAACAATACTCTGTTCACCATCTCCGTATCGAACAGAGACAAATTCTCCAGCGTCATCTTGATGCTCAACTTCGATATCTGAAAGTGCAGTCAGACAGCGAGGGCACCAGTTAATAATTCTTTCAGCGCGATAGATAAGTTCTGCGTCGTATAACTTCTTGAAAATCGTAAGTACTGCTTGAGAAAGATTGGCATCCATTGTGAAAGCTTCGCGAGACCAGTCAACTGAGTCTCCCAAGCGCTTCATCTGGCCAAGAATCTGTCCGCCAGATTCGGATTTCCACTCCCAAACTTTCTTTACAAATTCTTCTCGCCCTAAATCATGACGGGTTAATCCCTGGGCCGCTAATTGTTTTTCTACAACATTCTGCGTTGCGATTCCTGCGTGATCCATGCCAGGTAACCAGAGCGCTTCATAACCTTGCATGCGCTTCATGCGGGTTAAGCAATCTTGCAGAGTCTGATCTAATGCATGTCCGATATGAAGATTGCCGGTGACATTTGGTGGCGGAATTACAATCGTAAATGGTTCTTTTGAAGAAGAAGCATCTGCTGCGAAGCACCCTGATTCGAGCCACTGCGAATAGAGCCGTGGCTCAATATCGGCAGGTACAAAGGATGGAGCGAGTTCGCGCTTCGTCATAGAGGGCAGTCTACAGTGAACGAACTAGGCGCTCTTCTCCTCAGTTGGCTTCTCACGACGCACGCGCTTTGGTGTTTCACCAACTCTTTCAACCAAAGTGGCAGGAGCCGCAGATGTAATGCAATCCTTTTCAATAATTACCTTGCCGATATCGCTGCGACTTGGCACTTCATACATCACACCTAGAAGTACTGATTCCATGATGGCGCGCAAGCCGCGTGCGCCTGTGCCACGAGCTAAAGCAAGCTCTGCAATTGAATCAAGGGCATCGGCTGTAAATTCAAGTTCTACATCATCGAGATCAAAGAGTTTCTGATACTGCTTAACGAGAGCATTCTTTGGCTCGGTCAGAATCTGCATCAGTGCTGGCTTATCAAGATTCTCAACTGAAGTGAGTACAGGAAGGCGACCAATAAATTCTGGAATCATTCCGAACTTAAGAAGATCTTCTGGCATTACATCAGCAAAGATATCTTTTGTATTTCGCTCTGATGCTGGAGAAATCTCTGCATTAAAGCCGACTCCTGAAGTACCTGAGCGCGCTTCGATAATCTTGTCGAGACCAGAGAAGGCACCGCCAACAATAAAGAGGACGTTGGTGGTATCGATCTGAATAAATTCTTGATGAGGGTGCTTACGTCCACCCTGTGGTGGTACTGATGCAACAGTTCCTTCGATAATTTTTAGAAGCGCCTGCTGAACACCTTCGCCTGATACATCGCGAGTAATTGATGGATTCTCAGCCTTGCGAGCAACCTTATCGATTTCATCGATATAGATGATTCCTGTCTCAGCTTTTTTCACATCATAATCTGCAGCCTGCAAAAGCTTGAGAAGAATGTTTTCCACATCTTCTCCAACGTAACCTGCTTCAGTAAGTGCAGTCGCATCTGCAATGGCAAAAGGAACATTGAGCATGCGTGCAAGAGTTTGCGCCATCAGCGTTTTGCCGCAGCCTGTTGGGCCAAGAAGTAAAATATTTGACTTTGCTAATTCGATTCCATCTTCGCCGCGACCTTCACCAGATTGAACGCGCTTGTAATGGTTATAGACAGCAACAGAGAGAGATTTCTTTGCTCGATCTTGTCCGATTACATACTGGTCAAGGAATTCAAAGATCGCTTGTGGCTTAGGTAGTTCACTCAGTCCGAGTGAGTTTGCCTCCGAAAGCTCTTCGACAATAATTTCATTACAGAGTTCGATACATTCATCGCAAATGTATACGCCTGGACCTGCGATGAGTTTTTTTACCTGCTTCTGGGTCTTGCCGCAGAAGGAACATTTCAAGAGGTCGTTGGCCTCGCCAATTCGTGTGGACATGGGATAAATATAGTTTTTACCCAGACTTTATGAGCAGTGAATAAGCCTTAAATCTGTTCGCCCATAGAAGAACTATCGCTCTCTCTTCGCCCAGGGTGGCGCATTTCTTTAACACCTGGCACAAGCAATACGAGATAGCAGATGACTATATGGAAGACGATTGCACCGAGCAGGAATGGTTTTTCTCCGAATAACGCAACTGATGGACCCACTAAAGCCATACCAATTGGCATCATTCCGCCTGATCCGACCGCATCGATACTAAATACACGACCTTGCATATCTTGTGGAACCTCACGCTGTACCGCAGTTACCCAATATGCCTCCCAGCCTCCAATTGATAGCCCTGCAATAAAGTAACCAAAGATTACAAATTGCGGACTTATCGGAAATGCCAAGGCAAGTGGAGCAAATGCAAAGAGTGACCACATCGAAATTGCAACGAGCCCTGGCTTGGAAGTCTTGATCTTTATTGCAACTACAGCGCTGATAACACCACCCAAACTGAATGCTGCTGCTGAAATTGCAAAGACAGAATCAGTTCCGAATTCGCGACGCCCAATCACAGGAAGTAGGACTGTCTCAGCTGCAACAATTACCATCAGCTGAAATGTTGCCATGATGATTGAAGCCGCTATCCACTTGATTTCCCAGACGAGCTTGAATCCTTCACGGAGTTCAAAGAGAAAAGTTGGTTTATCTTCAAGAATCTCTTGGCGCGGAGCCTCTTTAATTTTAAACAAAAGTGATGTGCCAAATAGGAAAAATGCAGCAATAACAGCAAATGTTAGGTCGGCTCCAATTGTTGCTACTGCGATTCCACCAACACCTGGCCCCACAATAGTTCCGATTTTTCCGACGATTCCCTTTGCAACATTTCCAACAGGAAGTAAGTGATCAGGCAAAAGGCTAGGAACAATCGCTGTTCCGGCAGGTTGTCCAAATGCATCGCCAGCACCCATAAGAAAGACTAATAATCCGATTGCCCAGAGCGGCAATTGATTGGCAGAAACAACAACAAGGCAGAGAGCGATAAGCGCTCTAAAGGAATCGGCACCAATCATTATCCATTTACGAGGTAATCGATCTGCCCATACGCCACCAATAAGCATCAACAGAGTGCCAGATAATAAACGTGCGGCAAGAATCAAACCGAGATCACTTGCATCTCCCCCGTTATCGAGAACGCTTACTGCGAGGGCAATTGGAAAAGCAGATGATCCAATAACGAAGATCAGCCCTGAGATAAAGAAATTTCGGTAATCCTTATGTGAAAAAAGAGAGCCGGGCGCAAAGTACTTCTTTAGCATTTGCGCTCGACTCTCTTTTCTTCAATATCAATTATGCGGAAGGCTTTGCCTTTCGTGATGCCATAACCTTATCGATAATTCCGTATTCAACAGCTTCTACAGCTGTCAGAATTTTATCGCGTTCAATATCTTGTTCAATCTGCTCGACGGTTCGGTTGGTGTGAGCTGCAAGCATTGTCTCGAGCAACCCGCGCATACGCATGATTTCGCGAGCTTGAATCTCGATATCTGATGCCTGTCCCCCGCCTTCAGAAGATGGTTGGTGAATCAGAATTCGTGAATGCTCGAGGGCGTAGCGCTTACCTTTTGTTCCACCTGCAAGGATGATCGCAGCAGCTGATGCCGCCTGACCCAAGCAGATGGTCTGAATATCAGGGCGAACGAATTGCATGGTGTCATAAATTGCGGTCAACGCAGTAAATGAGCCACCAGGTGAATTAATGTAAATCGAAATATCGCGATCTGGATCCATTGATTCGAGAGTTAATAGCTGCGCCATAACATCGTTAGCTACTGTGTCATCGATGCCTTGGCCTAAGAAAATAATACGCTCTTGGAATAGCTTTGTATAGGGATCGAGCATTTTGGTTCCGTAAGCAGTCTTCTCTTCGACTGTTGGAAGAACGTAACGGTTAGTGATCTCTGGAATGTGCTTCATTACTTCTTGCCTCCTGTAACTTGGCCATCCTTAGTAGCAACATGATCGATAAAGCCGTACTTAAGAGCATCTTCGGCATTAAACCAATTGTCACGATCTGAGTCAGCAATAATCTTTTCAAGAGTCTGCCCTGTGTGCTTTGCGTTGAGTTCAGACATGGTGCGCTTTGTGATCGCCATCTGTTCTGCCTGAATACGAATATCTGTTGCTGTTCCACCGATTCCACCAAGTGGCTGGTGCATCAAGATGCGTGCATGAGGAGTTGCATAACGCTTGCCAGGTGCTCCTGCAGTTAACAAGAACTGACCCATTGATGCGGCCATACCCATTGCAACTGTTGCAACATCGTTCTTGATGTAATGCATAGTGTCATAAATCGCCATACCTGCAGTTACTGAACCACCAGGTGAGTTGATGTAAAGAAAGATGTCTTTCTCTGAATCTTCGGCAGAGAGAAGGAGTAGCTGGGCGCAAATTGAATTAGCCATCTCGTCGCGAACTTCTCCTGCAAGAAAAATAATTCTCTCGCGAAGCAGGCGGCTATAGATCTGATCGCCTAATCCGAGTAGCTCGGTATTTGCTGAACGAGCCATAGTGACATCGCTCTGTGGGTTAATAAAATCCACGGTTTATCCTTCCGATCTGTTTGCGCCCACGGATGGGCTTTTGCATGTAGTGACCTTAACAATGGCGGCGCGTAAATGCTTCCCGATATGGAGAAATTGAGGCGAAAATGGTCAATGTTCGCTCACGGCAGAGCGAATTGCGACGATGTTTATTCTGGAGCGGATTCAGCAGCAGCTGCAGCAGGTGGCATGCGTAGCTCTTCGAGCTCAATCTTTGCGCCAGCCTTGTCGACAACATTGATGCGGCCAAGAACAGATGCCAAAGCCTTTGCGCGAGTGACCTCTGCGATGACCTGGGTAATTTGTCCGGCCTTCTGAAGTTCTTGTGCAAACTGGTCAGGAGCCATTCCGTAGCGCTGTGACATACGGACCAAATATTCAGTGAGTTCGATTTCAGTGATCTGAACTTCTTCAGCCTTCACGAGTGAATCTAGAAGGAACTCAGACTTAATTGAATCGCGAACCTCTTTATCAACCTCTGCACGGTGAGTGTCATCTTCTAGACGTCCTTCACCTTCAAGGTGGTTATTTACCTCTTCAAGAACAAGGTCATCTGGAACTTCAATAGTGATGTCTGCAAGCAACTTCTCAACGAGAAGATCGCGAGCCTGCGCACCTTGTTCGAGCTTCTTCACACGAGTCAAACGCTCTGTGAAATCCTTCTTAAGCTCTTCGATAGTGTCGAATTCAGAGGCAAGCTTTGCAAATGCATCATCTACAGGTGGAAGTTCACGCTCCTTAACAGCCTTTACGACGATTTCGACGTCACCTTGCTCGCCATCTTTCTGACCAACAAGCTGAGTTGTAAAGACCTTAGTCTCGTTAACATTCATGCCAACAAGGGCCTCATCAAGGCCATCAATCATGCGGTTTGAGCCAACTTCGTATGAAATGTCATTTGCCTTGCCGCCATCAATTTCAGCGCCATCAATACGAGCCGTGAGATCAACAGTGACAAAGTCACCTGTCTTTGTTGCGCGTTCTACAGTGTGAAGTGTTCCAAAGCGAGCGCGGAGTTCGTCAATCTGCTCGTTGAGGTCTTCATCCTTGACCTCAGCATTATCAACAGTGACAGTAATCTTCGAGAAATCAGGCAAAGTGACATCAGGGCGAACGCTTACTTCGACCGTAAAGTGAAGCTTCTCGTTATCTTTGAGCTCTTTGATATCAACTTCTGGACGACCGATAACGAGCAATGAATGCTCGCGAGCTGCTTGAGCATAAAACTGTGGAAGAGCTTCGTTGATTGCCTCATCAAGAACAGCTGCACGACCAACGCGCTGCTCGATCATCGCTGCAGGAACTTTGCCCTTACGAAAACCAGGTATGTTGATTTGTGATGCTAACTTCTTATATGCATTTGCAATGTATGGACTGAGTTCTTGAAAGTCGACTTCAACATCTAGCTTTACGCGAGTTGGAGATAGCGTCTCTACATTGCTCTTCACAGATGACTCCCTGTCGTTATTACCTAACAAATCATTTAGAACTGAACAAAAGTTGCATCATGCGATGCAGGTAATACTGGTCGGGGCGGGGAGATTCGAACTCCCGATCTCCTGCTCCCAAAGCAGGCGCGCTAGCCACTACGCTACGCCCCGAAGGCGCACGGTGGAGTCTAGAGTAATTTTTTACCTTTCGTTACCGACCCTGTACGCTAACGACCACACCCCGCGGGTGTAGCTCAATGGTAGAGTTCCAGCCTTCCAAGCTGGCTGTGCCGGTTCGATCCCGGTCACCCGCTCCAGCACTTTCTACGCGTAATTCTGCGTATTACTTACCTCACTAATCTATTT
>WLDZ01000046.1 GCA_009704515.1 Actinomycetota bacterium | reverse complement strand
TCAACTGTACGAGCACCAAGATGTCCAGGTGATTGGTTAACGAAGGACTCTCCCTTTGCTGCTTTGATGATCGCTTCGATAGGTCCTTCACAGTCGTAGTAACCGGCCTTTTCATCGAGTGGGACTTCGATATTTTCTTTTCCATCGTAGAGCCAGACTGCCGCTCTTTCGATATCAACGAGAAGTTGTCCCTTACTTCCGATAGCACGCACTTCAAGTGAGTGTGTTTGGCGATGTGCTGGCACATGAGAGGAACCACCAGCAACAACACCAATTGCTCCGTTATCAAACTTATATGTGATTGCATCATGAAGTTCGACTGGTGCGTTAAGTGGCGCAGTCATCAGCGCAAAACCAGATTGGACTCTGCTATCGGTAAGCCAGAGACCCATTCCGAGTGCGTGTGAAAGTTGAGCTTGTCCGTAACCTCCGCCAGAGACGCGAGGATCTGTCCATGTAGATTGTTCTGGCATTGATTCAGGCGCGGCAGCAGGATAAGCACCAGTGTTCGAGAGAAGTTCGCGGCACTGTGAAGCCATAGTGATTGTCATATGTTCGAGCTCACCGATTCCGCGTTCGAGCATTAACTCTTTTGCGCGCTGAAGCATCGGTAGATAATTCCAACCGAATGCGATGACAAGATGCTTATCAAGTTTCTTGGCGGTCTCATCGAGATCCCATGCCTGCTTTGGATCAATTGTCACAGGCTTTTCGCACATTACATGGGCGCCAGACTTCAGCGCCGCCATCGCGTGCTCATGGTGAAGCCCAGTTGGACTTCCGATGATACAAATATCAACACCGGCATCGAGCACATCTTGATAGTTCTCCGAGGCCATTTGAAAATTAAAGTTATTCTTAATTTTGTTGAGGAGTTCGGGACCTTTTCGAGAGACGCCTACAAATTCGACATCCTTATTTTTAGCCAAATTTGGTAAATGTGATGCAACAGCCCAGCTTCCAGCTCCGATGACACCAACGCGAATTTTTGACAAAGTACTTCCCCAATCCATGGTTTTAGTTCTACCCTCAGCACAAAGTAAAGAGCGCCAGAGCTCTTGTCAAGGGTCAGCAATGGAGAAAAGCCATGGAAAGAATCTGTTTTACATTTGATATTTACGCCGGCAAAGAAGCTGAATACAAGAAGCGCCATGATGAGATCTGGCCTGAGCTTGTTACAGCCCTACAAGATTGTGGTTTTCGTAACTACAGCCTATTTCGTCGAGGCTTGACTGTCGTTGGTTACCTCGAAGCACACCCGGATAGCGCAACTGCATTTGCAAAGTTAGGTGCCTATGAAGTCAATGCAAAGTGGGCAGCGTGGTTTGGAGATGTAATCGTTAACCTCGCCGACTCACAAGGCAATCTTATGAAGCTCGATGAAGTTTGGCACCTGGATTAAGCTAAGCTAAATCATCTCAGTTAAACAGTTCAAGAAAGAGGATTCTGTGGAGCGTGTAGGTTTTCGTCTTCAGGTAAAGAAATCGATGATGGCCGAATACAAAGTTCGCCACGAAAATGTCTGGGCAGATATGTTGCAAGCTCTGACTGATACTGGGTGGCACAACTATTCTCTCTTCCTCGATGAGAGCGATGGAACCCTGATTGGCTACGTTGAGTGTGAAGATTTTGAGGCATCACTCGCTGCTATGGGAGAGACAGAGGTCAATGCTCGCTGGCAGGCAGATATGGTTTCGTTCTTTGAATCGCTACCTGGCGCAACAGCCGATAAGAGCTTCACGAGACTTAACCACGTCTTCTATCTGCCATAAAAGTATTAAAAATCAACGGTTTTACCGCTAATTCAGCGCCTAGGGGAGATCAAGAATGAAGCGTTACAAAGTTATTTCGATTCCAGGCGATGGCATCGGATTAGAGGTAACGCCGCCTGCAATGCAGGTTGTAGATCACCTAGCAGAGCGTTATCAATTTGCTGTTGATTGGGAAGTAACGGCATGGGGATCTGAGTATTTCCGCAAGCACGGTCGCATGATGCCGGTAGATGGTCTTGAGATCATGTCGAAGTTTGATGCAATCTACCTGGGTGCAATTGGTGCGCCAGATATTGCAGATACCGAGACTTTATGGGGACTTCTGATTCCCATCCGCCGCGACTTCGATCAGTACATTAATTTACGTCCGATTCGTAGTTACAAGGGAATCGCATCACCACTCAAGAGTGATAAAGAAATTGATATGGTCATCGTGCGCGAAAACACCGAAGGCGAATACTCCAAGGTTGGTGGGCGCTATTCGCAGAACACTCCATATGAAACTGCCCTGCAGGTGGCTGTCTTTTCTCGCCACGGTATTGAACGAGTAACTCGCTATGCGGTGGCGCAAGCACAGAGCCGCCGTAAAGAAATAGTCTCAGCTACAAAATCAAACGGCATCATTTACTCAATGCCGTTCTGGGATGAAGTAGTTAACTCAGTTCTTAAAGAGCACCCAGAGATTAAGAGCACCCAGATTCTTATCGACGCCTTAGCTGCAGCGTTAGTGCTCCGCCCTGAAACCTTTGACGTCATAGTCGCATCTAATCTCTTCGGCGATATTCTCTCTGACCTGGCGGCAGCGCTAGTGGGCTCTATCGGAATCGCACCGAGTGGAAACATTAACCCTGAACATAAGTTCCCTTCAATGTTTGAACCTGTACATGGTTCTGCCCCCGATATCGCAGGAAAAGGTATTGCCAATCCTGTTGGTGCGATTCAAGCAGCTGAAATGATGCTTGATCACTTGGGAGAGTCTGCAGCGGCAGCAGATATTCGCCGCGGAATTACAGATTTGTTTGCAGCAGGAATCGCAACCAAAGATTTAGGTGGCACAGAAAACACTGCGAGCTTTACCGAGAAGCTACTCGGCAAGCTCTAAAAACCTTATATCTCGCTAGTTTCAGCCTTCAACTGTCGCGATAGGTGTACCTGTCTTAATCTCATCACCATCGCTAAAGAATGTCTCAAGAATTGTTCCAGCGATGGGTGAAGGAACCTCAACCGTTGCCTTATCGGTTTCGACATCCATCAGGTTATCGCCGACTGCAATCACATCTCCAGCCTTCTTATGCCAAGTAACAAGGTAGACCTCATCAACTGTCTCTCCGACACGAGGCATCTTGATAGTCATCTTCATCTTATTTCCCCTTTGACTCGGCGTAAATATTTTTGAACATAGCTGAAAGCTCAGGATTTGGGTCGTTAGTTGCTTGTTCGACAACAGATGCAATCATCGCAGCGGTTGATTCCTTCATGGTCTTGATTTCATCCGCAGTGATTTCCTTACGAGCGATGAGATCGGTCTCTGTTACCAGGATTGGATCACGCTTCTGCCACTTCTCAAGTTCGCCTTCTGGGCGATAGAGAGCTTGATCTGCACGAGAGTGACCAGAGAAGCGATAAGTCTTTGCTTCAATCAGTGTTGGTCCGCCACCAGAGCGAGCACGTTCAACCGCCTCTGTTACGCCCTTGCGCACAGCATGGATATCCATACCGTCGAGTGCAAAGTGTGGCATTGCATAGCTTTCAGCGCGCATGTGTAAATCTTCGATGGGAGTAGTGATATCGATGCGGCTGTACTCGCCATAAACATTGTTATCGCAGATAAAGACAACGGGAAGTTTCCAGATTGCTGCAAGGTTGAGTCCTTCATGGAAAGCGCCGATGTTTGTAGAACCATCACCGAAGAGCGCAACGCTCACGCGATCTGAATTTTGAACCTGGAAAGCTAGAGCAGCACCAGCTGCAATTGGAATACCAGCACCGATAATCGCAGAAGTTGGCAGTAAACCAACACTGGAATCGCACATATGCATTGATCCACCAACGCCACCGCAACATCCTGTTGCCTTACCCATAATTTCGGCAAGAACAGAGTGGGATGAGAGACCGAGCGCTAATGAGATTGCGTGGCTGCGATATGTGCCAGCTAATACATCATCTGGCTTAAGAATTGATGCGATTCCAACGGCAAGAGCTTCTTGGCCAACTGCAAGGTGGGTTGTTCCACGAATACTGCCTGCTGCGAATAGTTCATTAGTGACTCGTTCAAATTCGCGGATTTCGAGCATGCGCTGATAACAAGCGATGTCATTTCCATAAAGCTCTTTGCGTCGGCTCAGAGATATGCTCGTTGATTTACTCATTTCGCTACCCCCTCTTCCACCCACCATGGGGCAGGTGCATCTGAATTCTTAAGTGCGTAATCGATTTTTTCAATGATATCTGCAACTTGAGGGATAAAACGCGCTTCGAGATCTCCACTGTAAGGAACAGGTACATCAGGAGTTGTGATTCGGAAAGGCGTTGACTTGAGATCTGCAAAATTACTTCGCACAACTTCAGAGATGATTTCTGAACCCCATCCGCCGCTCACTGGAGATTCTTCAATCACTATCAGACGACCAGTCTTCTTTACTGATGCGCGAACGGTTTCGCGATCCCAAGGGACAATAGTCTGCAAATCAATGAGGTCTGCAGATATGCCAGCTTCTTTAATCGCTTTCTCTGCAATTCCAACCATTTGGCCAGATGCGACAATCGTTAAATCATTTCCGCTCTGACGAAGATGGGCTTTTCCGATTGTTGCGATGATTTTGGTATCGACTTCACCGCGCTCTGCATAGAGAATGCGCGGCTCGAGCACGACAACAGGATTGGGATCTTGGATTGCAGCACGTAGAAGACTGTAGGCAGATTGCGCATCACTAGGCATCAAAACCTTCAGGCCAGGAGTGGCAGCGAGCCAATTCTCGAGTGTCTGTGAATGTTGAGAACCAAAACCAAGTCCTGAGCCAACTGAGGCACGAATAGTCATTGGCACAGAGAGTTCGCCATTACTTAAGTAGTGCATCTTGGCACCTTCAGTAACAAGGGCATCGAGTGCGACACCAAGAAATTCGATAAACATAATTTCAACAACAGGTTTGAGTCCCATCATTGCTGCGCCAACAGCGGCTCCGGTAAATGCCATTTCAGAGATAGGAGTATCGCGAACGCGGACTGGGCCAAATTCTTCGAGGATTCCTTCGGATGTCTTAAATGGCCCTTCAGCAGCTGCAATATCTTCACCGAAGAAGATCACCGATTTATCTGCTCGCATCTCTTCTGCGAGTGCGGAGACTATTGCTTGGCGAACGCGCATTGCACCCATATTTACTCCAAAATTTGTGGAAAAAGCTACTGGAAACGATTGCAAGAATAATTAAGAAGAGGGGCTGAGTCAACAATTAGCGATGAAAGATGGGTCACTCGCCGTCAGGGCGTAAAAATCTTGATTTGTTTCAATCCAGATGCAAGGCCCCTGGCCACGACGGCCAGCGCCATTTTTCGTGATGCTTCATCGATCATTGCGCCCATATAAATGGCGGCCCCCTTAGCGCCTCCCGCCGCAGAGGTGAAGTACTCATAGGCTTCAAGTAGGCAAGCCGCATCATCGAAGCGCTCTTGTGAAGGAGTGAAGATTCGATGGCAACTTTCGATTTGGTCAGGATGCAGCACCCATTTGCCATCAAAGCCCATCGCTGCAGCAATCTGGGCAGAAGCTTCAAACTTAGAGATTTCGCGAACCTCAAGAGTTGGTCCATCAAGTGCGGCAATGCCGGCGGCACGCGCTGCAACCAAAATCTTCATAAGGGCATATTCATGAGATGTCACTGATTGGCTAGGTGCACCAAGGTCTGCCATGAAATCTGCTGGGCCAAAGTTAAGTGAAGTCACGCGCTCGCAAGCTGCAATTGCTTCACAATTCACTAAACCTTTTGCACTTTCAATCTGTGCATCAATAGCGATTGAACCTTTTGCTCGCCCTGATGTATTTTCAATTTCAGCGAGATGTTTTGAAAAGACTTCTATCTCATTAACAGTATGAACCTTAGGCAAGATTATTGAATTAACCCATGAACCGGCCTTCGATTTAAGTAGCTCAACATCTTCGCTAAACCACGGGGTATCAATTGCGTTGATTCGAATACTTACTTGGGGAGCTTTAAAATCAGAACTATTCAGCGCAGCAATTAATTGTCGTGCTTGCGTTTTGGCATCAGGAGCAACTGCATCTTCAAGGTCAAGAAATATTTGATCAACTATAAAACCTTTAGCTTTTTCAATCATTTTTTCGCTACTGGCAGGCACGGCAAAGAGTGAGCGTCTTAATTGAGAATCTGACACGCCTGCTTCATGCATCCTTAAATTCTACTTCATGTTAGCGCACATGAGCCAGACTCATGTTGCACGATAAATCCTTTGCTAAGATGAAGACCAAGTGCCAGCCGCAGACCCAGTGTTACAGATAAAGATAGAGGGAGCTTCAATGTCAGATTTATCTGCTGAACGAGCGCTTCCCCTTGCTGGTTTACGTGTATTAGATGCGACATCAAATATTGCTGGTCCTTTTGGTGGAGCAATACTTGCCGATTTAGGCGCTGAAGTAATCAAAATTGAAACTCCATCCGGTGACCCATCTAGATCTATGGCTCCCGTTGAAGGCGATCGCTCTGCATATTTTCATATTGTCAATCGAAACAAGAGCGCAGAAAGCATTGACCTCAAATCGCCCGCAGGGTCAGCGCGACTAGATGAGTTACTGAAAACCGCTGATGTATTTCTCACCAACTTCTTACCTGATCGTCTAGAAGCTCTCAATCTTAAACCTGATGACTTAATGAAAAAGTTTCCACATTTGATTGTCGGTAATCTTTCTTCATACGGTTCTATTGGCCCTGATGCCAGCGCTCCTGGGTATGACGGAACCATCCAAGCGCGTACCGGAATCATGCATGTAACTGGCGAAGCTGACGGCCAACCTGTTCGTGCAGGTGTTTCTGTCCTCGATGTTGGTGGCGGAATGTGGCTTGCTATCGGAATATTGGCGGCAATAGTCGAGCGAAACAAAAGTGGCAAAGGTTCGCTGGTTGAGACTTCTCTCTATGAGACAGGAGCAACATGGGTTAGCTATCACTTGTCGGCGCATCAGCTAAGTGGCCAGCCATCCGTGCGTTCTGGAAGCGGGCATCCCACATTTTCGCCATACGGAATCTTTGCTACCGGTGATGGGGCGATTTGTATCGGCGTTGGCAGTAATAATATTTTTGAAAAGTTCTGCGCTCTTATTGGGCGAAAAGATTTAATCTCAGATCCCCGTTTTGAATTAAATGTAAATCGTGTAAAGCACGCCAAAATCTTAAAGTCCGAGATTGAGAAGGCTCTT
>WLDZ01000045.1 GCA_009704515.1 Actinomycetota bacterium | reverse complement strand
GATTGCCGCCGTGCTCGACAACGGCTGGACTGTGATAAACACGCATCTTTCATTTGTGCCGCTGGTAAATGTCTACCAACTCTTTAAGTTATCTCGTTGGGCAAAAGCGATTGAACGCGAGTATTCAACCAAGGTCATTCTCTTAGGTGATTTCAATCTTCCCGGTGGTATTCCATCAAAGTTAACGCTCTGGAAACGTGCAACACAATCTTCAAGTTATCCGTCGTGGAACCCCAAGATTTCATTTGATTATATCTTGATGCGCGATGAGCATTTATCTCAAAGCACAGAAGTAATTACACCAACTCTTGACATCAGCGACCATCGCCCGCTATCAATTGACTTAGTTAATTGAAGTAACCACCTAATTACTGCAGCAGAGTATTGAGTTCGGCTTCACTCAACAAGCTGTCGCGACGATCGGTGACGCCGGTCGGAACATAGTGAAAAGCAGCGGTAACAGCTTCAACGGGAACGCCCTCAAGTTTTGCAAATGCCAAGCGATAAATTGCCAACTGGATTGCAGCATCTTCATCGAGCTGCTTGGAACCTGTCTTCCAATCGATTACTTCAAAGCCCGTATCAGTCTTGTAGATTGCATCAATCCGGCCGCGCACAAGGGTGCCAGCGATGACAGTCTCAAAGGGAACTTCAACTTCATAAGCTGATTTATTGGCCCATTCAGATTGCAACCATGCGCTCTTTAGATCTTCAAGTGAACGATCTTCTTCAATTGGTTGCAAAAGGTCAAAATCTTCCTCATCAAAGATTAATGAACCCTTGAGATGGTGTTCTATCCACAAGTGGAAAGCTGTTCCGCGAGAAGAGTACTCATCTCTAGCACGCGGCATAGGACGGCGAATGTTTCGGGCAAATTCTGATGGGTCGCGCTTCATCGCAATTATTGAAGATGGTGACATGCGAACGGGTCGTGGAATTTCATTAGAGGTACGGCGACTTTCAGCAACTTCCGCGATGATTGCTCTGGCATCTTCTATCCACGATTGCAGAACTGCATCGCTACTCTCTAATTTTTCGAGATCGACAACTTTTGCACTTCTTACCTTCTCAACTTGCGCATCAAAGGTTGATCTTCTATCTCCCAATGGGTCGCGCGGCCAGATTGCAGAATTTTCATCATCGGCACGTGGATTACGGTCTTTGTCATCGGGTGCCTCAAGTTCATCAATGACCCGACCTTGTACAAGAGCAATCTCTTCAATTTTGCGATAGAGCGACGATGCTCGTAGCGGTTTCTTGCCTCTGCCCCAATGCGATGCGCTAGCGAATAAATGACTCTTGGCGCGTGTTACTGCAACATACCCCAAGCGAATTTCTTCACCTCTGCGATACTTAACACAATCTTCTCCATAAGCTTTGAGGGCATCTGATGCTGCTTTATTAGTTTCTGCCAAGCCGAATGAAAGTTGTGGAACAACATCGCTATCTCGGCGAAGAGCAAAAGGAATAAAACGTTCATTGGTTGTCCAATTCTCTGGACTGCGCGATGAATCTGAAGGAAAAGTTCCATCTGTTAATCCTGGGATTGCTACTACATCCCATTCAGCGCCTTTGGACATATGAATAGTTAAGATTTGAACGACACTCTTATCAACATCAGGGGCGCCGGCTTTAAGGCCACTTTCAGCCTTACTTGCAACATCGAGCCAACTTAAAAATGCGTGTAATGATCCCCCAGAGCGAGAGAACTTGTTGGCTTCATCAAGAAAGCGATCGAGATGGCGACGGCCATGAATGCCCTCTTCTCGTAACGCAACTTCAGAATCTAGGTTGAGATATCGTTCGATTTCGAGAATGAGGTCTGTTATTGGGCCTGATGCGCGACTACGTAATCTGCGCAGATCTGCCGAGAACTGTGAGAGGCGTGCATACCCAGCTGGTGAAAAAGTAGAACGGTTCGCTTTTTCAATCTCATCAAGGGCATCAATGAGTGAGCCTGTAAATTGATCATCACCTTCAGCGGTGAGCTGGTTGCCAGCAAGAATGTTTTTTACGATTGACTGATTATCAATTAAATCTATCTTCGCATGTGATGATGAGAAGCGACCCAGGGCTGCGATATCACGTGGACCTAGATTGATTCTTGGACCAGTGAGATGGCGCATTAAGGCACCACCAGCATCTGGTGAATCAATAACCTTGAGCAGCGCCACGATATCGGCTACTTCTGGAACATGGATTAGGCCGCCAAGACCTAAAACTTCCGAACGAATACCCGCGGCTGTGAGTGCGCTCTGAATTACTGGTATTTGGGACTTCTTCCGAACTAAAACCGCGAAGGAGAGATCACTTGTTTTTACGCCATGAGCGCCCCAGAGCGGCAAGAAGTATTCAACTATCGCTAGCGCCTCTGCCTCTAGATTTTCAAAGATTCCGCAGACGA
The DNA here is from genome assembly GCA_009704515.1 of Actinomycetota bacterium. Next base: position 4,934 of record WLDZ01000045.1, on the reverse strand, counting down.
GATTTCCTGGTCCAGCATCCTCTCTCGCAGTCAGCGGTGGCACAATAATCTTTCTATTATCTTCACGCACTTCCGCAGAGATTAAGTTTGCAGCATCGAGAATGGCTTTATCATTTCGAAAAGTCTCAAGCAAATTAAATTGTGTTGGACCATGTGCACCAGGACCTTTCGGGAAATACGAATTAAAAGCGCCGATAGTGCCTGCTGCTGCGCCTCGCCAGGTATAGATTGATTGACAAGGATCTCCGACAGCGGTGACTGGATGTCCGCCGCTAAAGAGCGTTGATAGCAAGCGAACCTGCGAATGAGAAGTGTCTTGATACTCATCAAGAAGGATGACTGGATATTTTGTTCGCTCAATTACACCAACATCTGGGAATTTTTCAGCAATAGTTGCAGCAAGTGCAATCTGATCATCAAATGAAAGCTCTCCGCTAGTACGACGCTCTTTAATGAAGTGGTTCATCATCTCAACGAGAGCAATACGTTGGCGCGATGTTCTGTCGGCGGTGCGAACTCCGCCATTGAGGCTGCCACCCATGGTTGCAAGCTTGTCGATTAGTTTTTGATCTTCAGCGATGATTTGTTCGCCTGAGACTTGGTGTTCGAGAGCTTGCGATGTTAGCCCCATCAAATCTTCAACAACCGTGTTTGGTGCGCTTTCATAAGTAAACCCTGGTGCATCCCAGTTTTGCACAATGCGATTAGCTAACATCCAGAGCGCAGCTTCGCCCATCGGTGATGAATCTGCATCAATGCCAAGGCGAATCGCATGCTCCGAAAGAATTCGACCTGCATAAGAATGATAGGTGGTAACGGATGTATCGAAGTTTTCGAAATGAACAGGCTCTCCAGCCTCTTTCATTCCTTGACTAAGTTGCTTAAGGCGCTTGCGGATACGGATATTGAGCTCTCCAGCTGCTTTGCGCGTGAAGGTAAGACCTAAAACCTGGTGTGGTTGAACCACATTGTTTGCAACAAGGTAAACAACGCGTGCAGCCATAGTCTCAGTTTTTCCAGAACCAGCTCCTGCAATAACAACAGCAGGTTCGAGTGGATTTTCAATCATCGAAATGATTCTGGATTGTGGCTTACTCGGTTTATGGAACTTCGGGTCGACTCGTTTAATAAAAGCTGCAACTTCGGCAGGAGTATATGCCTCGATGAATTCACTCATCCGATCATCGACTTTCCTTCGAGGTGAACGGGACAAGATGTCTTTACAGGACATATTCCGCAAAATTCGTTTTCGCGTGCAATAAATGTAGAGGCAGCCATAGATATAGCAATCGTTTCGAGTTCTTCTTGGACTTGTGGCACCACAATCGGATCGCGCGAAAGTATTGCAATCTTAGTTGTCTCATGGCCCAAAAAGACAAGATGTGAGCCTAATATCTCTGGCTCTTCAAATTTCTCATTAAATTCAATCTTCTTTTCAAATGCATTGAGGACAACTGCTAATTGGTAGCAAGCAAGTTGTAAATTGGCTTGTGCATCTTTTTCAGAGATAGCTTTACCTGTTTTGAAATCGACCACAAAGTACTTTCCCTCGCTATCGACTTCTAAACGATCGATTGAGCCCCGTACTTTTGCACGACCTAAAGTAAATTCAAAAGCGAGCTCTACTCCCTCAACGCCATTGCTGCTTTCGCGGTGATACTCTGCAAAGCGTTCCAACATTTTTTGGGCGCGTTTTAGCTGGGCGCGATTGATCCAGCCAGCAGAATCATTAATCAGCGGCCAGGAATCAATGAGTGATTGTTGGAGAACCTCGTCAGTGATATCTGTACCTTCCACCTTTAATCGCGCATATTCGTGGATTACTGAACCCAGCAGTTGGGCTGTGGAGTCACCGTTGCTGCCGCCATTACGTTCGAGCAACCACTTCAATCCGCATTGTTCAAAGGTTTCTGCAGCTGATGGTGAGAGTGGAATCAATTCATCTTCACCAAAGAGTGGCGTATCTACCGTGATGGGGCGAGATCCAAGCCAATTATCAGGATCAGCCGATGCGATATCTCCCTCTTGTAGCGTCTTTAGCAGCGATGCAGCCTTATCGCTTTCGGGCCCAGAGAGCGCTCTTCGAAGAGATGCCACCAGCGCGCTGGATGTAAGCGCTCGTACATCACCAAATTTCTTAACTTCAAAGTCTTTGGAATCAAGGCACTCATAAAAATATGTCGACGGAGAACTATCTTCGCGAGTGACTGCTGTCAGATGTAATTGATCTGTCGCGCGAGTAATTGCAACATGAAAGAGACGACGCTCATCTTCTGCCAATGAATCTGCAGTAATCTTCTGCAAGCCTGCAACCGATTGTTCTTCGCTGTGACGTACTCGTTCAACTAATCTTTCAGCGCCTAACAATGTTGAGCGCTCTTTTAGATTCGGCCAGATTCCTTCTTGAACTCCTGCAACGAATACTCGCTTGAATTGCAGACCCTTAGCTGAATGCACAGTGAGAATTTGCACTACATCAGGGCGTACACCTTTAGCGGTGATGAGGTCAGAGACAATATTTTCTTGCAGAATTTCATTGAGAAATATCTTGGGGTGCGAGCCAGGCATACGATCAATATGTCGAGCAGCACTATCAAAGAGTTGAACCATTGCATCTAGGTCACGATCGGCAATGGCACCACGGGCGCCACCGCGTAGAGCAGCTTCCTGCCAAGCATCTGCAATCTTTGCACCATCACTATTGACGGCATTCGACCAGATAGCCCAGAGTAAATCGTGGATAGATGCATTCTTCTTAAGAAGAGCAGTGCGTGCTGCCGTTAAAAGACTATGTACTCGCAAGAGCTCTGCAGAATCTTCGATTGAGACATCTCCCTTATCGATTGCATCAATTAAAATCTGAGTTCCGCTGCGAGTATCAGTGCTCTCATCGCGTGCTTTAAGAAGAGCAATTCGTGTGCGGCGTAGAGATATTGTTGAAGCCCCGCCGAACTCTGCTTTTAACAAGCGTTCGCATACATCGAGATTTAATTTCTCAAGATCAACAGCAACGCGCGCCAAGAGCAAGAAGGGTGCAATGGCTGCATTAGATGCGATTGCTTCACGATCGCCAGCGACCGGAATTGATGACTGCCCCAGCGCACGGCGAATCGCTGTGGCGCTCATATTTTGTGCACGCAAGATAACTGCCATATCTGAATAAGCAACACCTTCCATGAGGTGGGCTCGCTTCATTTGATATGCGATGTATTGAGCTTCTTCATTTTCAGAGCGAAGTTCGATTGCAAATCGAGCTGGGTCTCCGCGGTGATTAGTCTGCAAGGTAATGCTCGTACTGTTATCACCAAATGTGTTCTTGCAATACGCAAGAGCCCCATCGGGATCTGCGCCGCGGAAACGACCCACTGCAGATTGCGGGTCAACGACCAAGAACATATCTTCGCAATGCAAAAGCTCTAACAATCGGCGCTGGGCAGGATCTGATTCGTGGAACTCATCAACCATAATGGTTGTAAAGCGTTGACGAAGCTCTGCTAGTAGCTCTGGGTTGCGCCTTAAATGTGCGATTGCTGCATTAATCAGTTCGGCAGGATCGATGCGCATCTTTGAATCACCTGCACCACTATCAGATGTCGCAGATGTATTGAGATAAGAATCCCAGAACTTTGCAGCAGCTGGCCAATATCGTTCCTGTAATCGTTGACCCATCTCGGATAAATCTTTAGGTGAAAGCCCGCGTTCGGTTGCACGCATCATCAAGTCGCGGAGTTCGCGAACAAAGCCTTGAGTTCGAAGGGGCTCGCCCATTAGGTCGGTATCGTGAATGGAACCATTGGCTTGCGAACGTAATTCGGCTGGCCACCAATCAACATCATCTTCAATATTGCCGGCAAGTAAAGAAGCAATGAAAGATTCTTGTTCAGCTCCAGAAATTAAAACAGTTTCACGGAATGCTTCACCGCTGCTCATCGATAAAATTGAGAAAGCGAGGGCGTGAAAAGTTCGCGCTACTGGTTCTTTCACTGTTCCTTGTGATGCAATAACAATCGCATCACGGATCTCAGATGCTCGCTCGCGTCCGTATGCCAAAATCAAAATCGAATCAGCATCAGTGCCATTTTTAACGCGATCAATCGCAGCCTCAATGAGTGTGAGCGTTTTGCCGGTACCTGTTGCACCCTTAAGAATCAGTGGTTTATCGCGGTGTGCAATTGCAGCGGCTTGTTCGGGATCAAATTCATAATGTGGACGAGTAATGGGATTGGCGAGCAGGCGGAAGCCAGTCGATTTATCCGGTTTACTCACAGTCAGAATCCAACACTATGGGTATGACAAATAGCCTTAATTTGAGCGACGGCGCCGCGCAAGCAAGTAGAAACCGCCCGCAACGATGAGAAGTGCGATCGCCAGCACGATAGGCAGCGGTAGGGCGAAGGGCTGAGATTCCGATTTAACCACCTCTGGTGAGGCAGAACTTTCCGGTGAAGCCATTGGGGTATCGAGTGAGGTTGAGGTATCGAGAGAGAATGTGATCTCATCACTTACTTCATGGCCATCTGCAGAAATCACTCTAAAGCTCATCTCATATATTCCAGCTGAATAATCACCTTCTGGCACAGATGCGCGAAGAAGATTGCCTTCCACTCTGATTTCCGTCAGCGGTACTTGAGTCGCGTCTTGCGCAGTCAAAGTTAAAGTGTTGACCGCTTTTCCTTCAATCACCAATAACTCTTCAGAGAATGTCACCGAGATCTCATCAGGGAGTTTGGTTAACACTTGACCCGAAGCAGGATTACTAGAAACGACTCCGCTATGCGCAACAGCCGCTGTCGTGGAGAAAATATTGACGAAGGAGATTGATAGAAGTGCACAGAAGAGAAATGAGAGAAGTTTGCGCATAATGCTTAGCTTAGTGTGAGAAAAAGAATATGGACCCTAGGCGCGATTGTTAAGCGCCGGGTCCATTTCTTTTG
>WLDZ01000044.1 GCA_009704515.1 Actinomycetota bacterium | reverse complement strand
TTGTTATTGGAATCTCTAATTGCTATTTGAGGTTGAGTTGTAAAAGCTACACCCGCTGTTGTTCCTATAGATGCGCGGGAGACAACTAAACTTGTGCCTACTCCAGGGGATGAACTTTCAACAGAGAATCTAAATACTTCGCTTGCTGATATCGGGGATGCGGTTGGGTCAAAAGATATGGTGAAGCCCGAGCTACTTACGTCTGTCAAAGTAACACCAGTAGTTGCTGGAATCGAAAAATTTGGAGATCCTGCTGAGACCACTACAACAATAGAATTCACTGAATTAACTAAGTTGAGACTTGTTGAAGAAGAAATTCCAAACCCTTTGAAGGTCAGGGTTTTGTCCTGACATCCATTGGAGCTGCTATCAACTTGGCCAACAACAATTGACTTTATGACATGAGAGCCTGACCCAGATGAATTGACGAATTCTGCTTGCGGCAAAAGGGTAATACCGTCTCTATCGCACGCGATGGTTTGAGCAATACCTTGACCAAATTCAACCTGGTTGCCGACATTAAGATTTATGTTTGCTGCAAATACTCCTTGGAAAAAGAATGCGCTCGTGAAAAGAGAGAAACTCAATAACGCAACCAGCTTCTTTTTGCGCGGTTTTTCACCCAAAAGCTCTTCGGGATCATCGTGATAGTACTCAGGCTCCATCACGATCCCTCCACTCGCAACAAATTACATGGCAAAGTGTAGGGCCTTTGAAAACTGCTTTAAATGGGTGCATATAAATCAAGTACGAACCCGTGCCCCCAGTCGGACTCGAACCGACACTGGAAGGATTTTAAGTCCTCTGTCTCTGCCATTGGACTATGGGGGCCAATGCGGTGGTCAGTCTACCTTGGCTTTTTTCGCAATCTCTCGCTCACAAGAAGCCAGATCAGAGCAGGAATCAAATCAATGCTCCTCTTTGCGAACCATTTGGCCCCATTTGTAAGTAACCAGTACAACTCAAATTTGCGGCTTACTGAACTTTCGGTAGGAATCTTCTTCGAAGATCTGCGAGGAAGTGAAAGATTGCGACGTACTAAATCTGCGATGTGTTGATGCCCGAATGCTGATGGATGCATCCGGTCAACATGCCACATTCTTTTTTCATGGGCAATCTTTGAGCTCCATGTTGGAACAATTAATGCGTGGCCATCGCCTGCAATCTCCGCCATCACTTCATTAATTTCCAGAATCCGATTGCTTAAAATTTTTCGAAGAGCTAAGGGGCCTGGGGCTGTTCTTATTGGGTCCGGCAACCCAAGCAGAACAACTAAAGCTCCTTGCGCAGCGACTGATTTACAAATATGCGAAAGATGGGTCCGAACTTCTTCGGTTGAGAAATCTTTTCGTAGAACATCATTAGTTCCAATACAGATCAGCACCATATGAGGTTGAAATGAAAGTACTGCAGGAAGTTGGTTTGCAGTCAGATGCCGGGCGCGAGCACCATTTTTTGCAACATTGATGAATTGCTTGGCATTGAGGTCATGAGCAATTCGGCCAGTCCAGCCGTAGCCGACTGAAGGAATTTTGTCTCCGTGGTCACCAACTCCGAATACAGAGCTGTCTCCCATGGCGATAATTCGAAGATTCTCGATGTTACGAATGGCTAGTGCTCGTTCTTGTTGGGTCGTTTCAAATGAGTGAGGGGGTGCAAAATTTTCGTTCATTTAGCTATATCCCATCTGTATAGGTTAAGTAGTTGCTCGGCAGTTTTTTCCCATGTGAAACTTTCAGCTCGGCTTCGAGAGAAATCTCGCATCTCTTGGCGGTTTTGATTCTGTAATTCAACAATGGCGTTTACCCATTCGGTCGCAGATCGACCGAGGGCTCTTCCAGAATTTCCATCGATAATTTCTGAGATGGCAGCTTCAGCTCGACAAATCACAGGCGTTCCAGAAGCGAGAGTTTCTAGAGCCGCTAATCCAAAAGTCTCAATCGGGCCTACAGCAAGGAAGGCTTGCGCCCCTGACATGATCTGCGAAAGAGCGGCACGATCTGAAATGAATCCTAAGAGAGTGACATCAAGAGCTTTTCTTTCAATTACCTTACGCATTTTCTCTTCGAGCGGACCGCTACCAGCAATTACAAGTGTGGCCTCAAGGTTTCGAGCTTTAATCTCAGCGGCTATCTCCAAGAGAAAGAGCGGATCTTTCTCTTTTGAGAGGCGAGTGCAGGCAAGAATATATTTTTCGGGGAGCCTTACTTCACTTTGGATTCCACCATTGCGTAGTCGAGAATCAAAATCACCTAGATTTACGCCAAGTGGAACAGTAGTTAACTTGGATTGTGGAGTATCACCATGATTTACCCCCAGATCCAAAAACTCTTGTGCAGCAAAGTTGGTAGTTGCCACTATTCGATCTACTGAGTCTCTCGTGACTTGATTCCATCGTTGCACAAGAAAGCGTTGGAATGGCAGATATCTAAAGAAGCTTCGGACGATTCCGTCAACTCTCTCATGAGCAAAGAAGGTGGAGGGAATTTTTTTATTCTGTGCCCAGCGGGAGACTTTTAGGAGAGTTGTCCTATCTGAGATTTCGATGATATCAGGATTGAATTCGGTTAACTTCTCAATGACTTTCTTGGGGCGCAGGATTATTCGATAGCCCCCAGAAAATGGAATTTTAGGTCCAGCAATTGTGATTCGAGAAACTGAGCCGACTACTGAATGTGAATCAGTTTCGCCCGGATAAATCAGAAGAATCTGATTTCCTCTTCTCGCGTATTCCTCACTCAGTTCATTCATAGTCGTTTTAAGTCCGCCACTCTTTGGGCCATACATATTTGCTATATGAGCGATGCGCATCAGGATGCGTTCGCTTTCTCGTACTTAGCCAACTTTTCTTGCTCAATAACCTCGGAAAATATTGTGCTCAGCTGCAGACAGATATTTTCCCAAGTTTTATGCGCAACCTTATTTCTAGCTGCATAAGACATTTCAGTAAGCCCGGCAGGGTTAGCTAGAGCTTTTAGAACAATTCTGCGGATGCTTGTATTTTCACCAGGCTGATAAAAGAAACCATCTTTACCATCTTCAATAAGATCTATTGGTCCTCCTGCTTTTGGTGCAATAACAGGAAGACCTGCTGCCATCGCCTCTTGAATCACTTGGCAAAATGTTTCATTTTCCCCAGTAGTTACCAGTAAATCCATGGACGCCATCGCTTTGCTTAAATCATCGCCGCCTAACTGCCCTGTGAAGATTGCATCGGGTAGCTCTTTCTGTAAGCGCTCACGAGTTGGGCCGTCGCCAACGATGACTTGTAGAGTTTTTACACCAGCGATTGCCCCTACATCACCGATAAGTCCGATTTTATGTACTTGTTTTTCAGGTGCAAGTCGCCCCACATAACCAATCACCATAGTCTCAGAGTCTGCTCCCCAAGATTTTCTAAGTTTTTCCGAACGCCACTTCGGATTGAATTTTATAAGATCAACCCCGCGCCCCCAGTAGCGAACATTCTCAATATCTAGCGACCTTAAGTACTCGATTGATGACGTTGACGGCGCTAAAGTCATTGTTGATTTCTTATGAATCTTACGCAATCTTTTTTCGACAATTGCTTTTGCTGCAGTTAAACCATAGTAATTCATAAAACCTGAGACATCAGTTTGATAATTTGCAACAACCGGTACCCCTAAAAGCGCTGCTGCTTTTCTCACTTGATTGCCGAGCAAGAATGGCGACGCAAGATAGATGATGTCCGGTTTGAACTCTTCAAGTATGGGAAGAAGGGTTTTTGTCTTCACCTTTGGGATATCAACCTGCGCAATAGTTTTAAGAGCTAGCGCTGGTACACGCTTTACTTGAATTTCGCCAACAGCTTCTGGCCCATCTCCTGATGCAATGACCAACAGTTCGTGACCTTGGGAGAGCAAAAATCGGGAGAGTTGGAGGACTGAGTTGGTAACCCCGTTAGATCTGGGAAGAAATGATTCTGCTGAAATCAGAACTCTCATAGGTAATTTATACGGAATTTTTTGATTCAGTGGTTCAAAAACGTGGGAGTTTCCTGTTAATTCTCAGTGGTTCATTACAACTAAAAAGATAATGATTGTTCACTTTGCATTCATATTAATTATCTAATTCTTAACATCTCCCCTGTCACCCTTAGGTACATGGGAATTCAAAGCCAGGGTCAGCGTGCAGCATTCTTTGATTTAGATAACACCCTCATCGACGGATCATCTATCTACTACTTTGTGCGCGGTCTATCAAAGTCCGGCGAAATCAAATACCGTGACATTTGTAAATTTACCTGGGATAACTTTAGATTTAGAAAATCACGTCAAGAGAACTCATCCCATATGGCCTTTGCCACAAAGAAGATTTTAGAGTTTGCGCAAGGACGCTCTCAACAAACTATCGTGGGGCTCTGCGAAGAGATTGTTCATGATTTTCTTCCGAAGAAAATCTTTCTAGATATGAAGGAGCGAATTGAAGAACACCAAAGTATTGGACACGCGACTTGGATTATTTCAGCATCCCCTATTGAAATAGCTTCAATCGTTGCTCGTACTCTCGGAATGACGGGTGCTGTAGCAACAACCGGTGAGGTAATTGAAGGTAAGTACTCAGGGAATTTACCTGATGGGCCAATGCATGGAATCAATAAGGCTAGTGCAATCCAAAGGTTGGCTGGCGAGCATTCATATGATCTCAGTAAGTCATTTGCCTACAGTGATTCGATTAATGATCTTCCCCTTCTGGTCAGTGTTGGAAATCCGTATATCGTGAATCCAAATAAATCTTTACGCTTAATTGCAACGAAGAACAATTGGCCAGTACTGGCAGCCTAAATGCAGATTTGGACCCACAGAGGTAACCCTGGGCCAGAAAACACAATCGAAGCTTTTGGTCGCGCGTGGGAAGATGGCGTACATTTCTTTGAGACAGATGTGCACAGCACGAGTGATGGAGTTCTGGTGCTATCGCATGATCCGAGCATTCTTCGCCTTACCGGTGTAGATAGAGATATTCGAGATATTACTCTCGAAGAGTTACACACTTTCAGAATTGAGAATTCCTACAACTGGACAACTCTTGATGAGCTCTGCGATGGCTTCCCATTGGCGACCATTTCGATAGACCTGAAATCTGAAGAGACGGTAGATCCATTTCTTGAATGGGCCAAAGGGCGTGATTTAGAGAGGTTTGTAATCGGGTCATTTACATCAAAAACGATTCGTAAAGTCAGGCGCCACTATCCACGAGCAAGAACTGCGCTCACCTCTATAGAAGTTTTGCTCATAGCGTGGGGCTTAGGGAATTTACTACCTTCACATAGTGGTCAACGTATGGCGATGGTTCCGACCTCATTCAAAGGCGTTAAGGTCCTGACTCGCAGATTTGAGAGGTTTTGTCAGGCGAAGAAAATCCCAATCATTGTATGGACGATTAACACCAAAGAAGAACTCATGGAACTTGAAGGTAAAAGAATTTCAGGAATCGTCACAGATAACTACATAGACTTTATCTGATTCTTGACTTAACACTCCGTATGACTTCATCCAACATCTTCTCGGTGAGCTTTCCTGTAAAAGTATTTTGTTGGCTTGGGTGATAGCAGCCAAAGATATGGCGCTTGACTCCATCAGCACCAATAAATGAATACTTCGCACCGTGTCCAAACTTTGGTCGGGGTATTGGCATTTCGCATCCGAGATCTTTTAGTGTGCGATAAATCGTTTCCCAGGCAAGATTTCCAAGTGCGAGAAATGATTTTGCCGTTGGTAACAAAAGTTCTATTTCATTCTCAAAAAATGGGGCACATGTTGCTTTCTCTTCAGTTGATGGTTTGTTATCGGGTGGCGCGCAGCGCACCGCACATAGAATGCGAGTATCAATCAGCTCTTGTCCATCGTTTGCAGATGTACTTGTTGCAATCTTGGCCAGGCCTGCTTTATGCAGTGCGCGATAGAGCCAATCACCAGATGAATCACCTGTAAAAACTCTTCCGGTGCGGTTTGCACCGTGTGCACCTGGAGCAAGACCGAGAATTACTAGGCGAGCATCTGCTGGACCAAACCCCGGAACAGGCTTTCCCCAATACTTCTCTGACTCGTAAGCCTTACGCTTTGTAACAGCTACTTCTTCTCGCCAGTCAACCAATCTGGGGCATTGGTGGCATTTAACAATGGCTTTGTCGAGCAGTTCTAACTTTTTATACAAGCGACCAAGCCATTCCATCCAAGATATCTGACTCTGATGCAACAAATTCAGTAGCGCCACTAGCTTTCATGATGCGGTCGAGAACAAGTGAACCTGCTCCGATTACATCTACGCGACCCGGATGCATGTAGCCATGTGCAGCTCGTTGTTCGCGTGTCTCACGAAGTAATTGTTGGGAAATCTCATGCGCTCTAGCTGCAGGAATTCGAGCTAGGTGAATTGCATAACGGTCGTATTCAGATAGATCTAAAGCAGCTGCTGCAACAGTTGTGGCGGTGCCTGCAACCATTATTACTGTCTTAGCTTTTGTGATTGAAACAGTCTTGGCGGCTTGTGCGATTGCTTCATCAATGTCTTCGATTGCTGATGCAATTTGTCCTGGATCTGGTTGATCACCTGTGAAGTGTCGTTCTGCCATTCGTACACAACCGATGTTCATACTGCGAGCAGCTTCAACGGAATCAGTACCAAAGACAAACTCGGTAGAGCCGCCACCAATATCAATTACGAGAAAGGGTCCTTGGCTCTTATCAAAATCTTTAGTTGCGCCCTGAAAAGAGAGCGCTGCTTCAACTTCTCCTGCAATTACTTCAGGTTCAATACCTAGGCGCTCTTTCACTCCATCAATAAAGAGTGAACGATTAGTGGCATCGCGAGTGGCACTGGTGGCGCAGAAGCGAATCTTCTCGACCCCGCGCTTAGCAATTTCGGTGGCATAAAGATCGACTGCAGCCAAGGTGCGCGCAATTGCTTCTGGATGAAATGCACCAGTCTTATCTACGCCTTGTCCTAGTCTGACAACTTCCATAAGGCGCGTGACTTCTCGAAAGTTACTGCCTTCGATATCAGCAATTAATAACCGTATTGAGTTAGTTCCACAATCAATCGCTGCTACTCGCATGGCTGTGATTTCCACCAATCAGGTAGTTTGGCTAAAGCTTCATCGCCTAGAGGATTGACGCCTTCGCCAGCTGAGAGTGAATGTGCAACAAGAGAATGAAGGCATTTCACGCGATCAGGCATTCCGCCAGCGGAAATGTTTTCTACTTCAGGGACATCAATTCTTAAAGCTGACCGTGCCGCAATGTAATCATCATGTGCGGCCGCATACTGGCCAGCAAGAACATGATCTTCACTCAGGCGCTGGTTCATATCCCCCATCAACCCAGTTGTTTCTAGTGTAGAAATAGCTGCAGTCAACCGAGGACATGTTGCGTAATAGAAAGTTGGGAAAGGTTCGCCGTTACCAAGTCGCGGTGGAGTTTCAACGACTGCTGGTTTGCCGCAAGGACAGCGATATGAGATTGCATGAACATCTCGTGGTGTACGCCCTAATTGAGTTTCAATACAATCCAAATCGCTCTCTGTTGGAGTGCGGCTATCGCTCATTTCTTACTGCTCATCTTTGCCGGCTTCAGAAATCGAAGCAATCATGCGGATATACCAAGGCTGGCCTTCAGGTAATCCATCTACAACTTTGGCAGTTGATGCACTTGGATCGACATCTCCTTCTTCACCTGTGACGATGTATTGACGTTCTCCTGGCATCACGAAGTGAAGGCGTTCACGCGCTTGAGATTTAATGTATTCAGGATCTTTCCAGAGCATTAACTCTTGGCGGGCAGCTTCAAGCGC
>WLDZ01000043.1 GCA_009704515.1 Actinomycetota bacterium | reverse complement strand
CTACGACAGTGCCTGGATATTTTGCAAGGTGTTGCTCGAGCCATAGAACAGATTCGGCATCAAGGTGGTTTGTAGGCTCATCAAGTAGAAGCAGATCTGGAGCCTCTAGCAACAACTTACAGAGCGCAACGCGGCGCTTCTCACCACCAGATAACACGCTGACATCAGCATCTCCTGGCGGGCAACGAAGTGCATCCATCGCTTGTTCTAACTGTGAATCAAGTTCCCATGCATTGCGATGATCGAGTTGTTCTTGAAGTTCTCCCATTTCAGATAGCAACTTGTCGTAATCAGCATCTGGGTTTGCCATCTCTTCTGAAATTTCATTAAAGCGGCGAACCATCTCCATGGTCTCAGCAACGCCCTCTTGAACATTTTCTAAAACTGTTTTGGTCTCATCGAGCTTTGGTTCCTGCAACAGGATTCCGACTGTGTAACCAGGTGAAAGATATGCCTCACCATTTGAAGGTTGCTGCAAGCCAGCCATGATCTGTAAGACAGTTGATTTACCGGCACCATTAGGGCCAACAACACCGATCTTTGCTCCGGGAAGGAACATCAAGGTAACGTCGTCGAGAATTACCTTCTCACCATGCGCTTTACGCGCCTTCTTCATCGTATAAATGAACTCAGCCATAGTGCCCAACCTTACTGGGTACTATTGGCTCTCAGTACGCGCCTGTAGCTCAGTCGGATAGAGCACCTGCCTTCTAAGCAGGTTGTCGCTGGTTCGATTCCAGCCAGGCGCACTTTTTCTAAAGCCAACAGTTCAGGAATAAAAAACCTCCGGCCAGGCTCTCCCTCGATGAGCCTGGCCGGAGGTTTTATTAGTGACGGTTTAAATTAACCGATCTTTGCAATCTGTGCGTTTGTCTTCTTTAGGAAGTCACCGTCGATTACTGCGAAGCCAAACTTCTCACCGACTTCTGCTGCACACTTTGGTGATACCCAGAACTTAGCAAGCTCAGCAACTGCTGCAGCCTTTGTCTTGTCCTTTGATGCTGTATCTGCAAGAAGGTAAGAAGTGATACCCAGTGGGTACGCTCCTGGTGCCTTTGTCGCATAGTCAAATGTGAGGTATCCATTAGCATCCTGCTCTGCCTCTGCCATGAATGCGCTCACGCCTGTTGCATCAGCAGCAACTGCTGTTCCAACGTTGTTGATGACCTCTGCAACCTTAAGCTTATTTGCCTTTGCAAAGCTAGGCTCAACATAAGTAATTGAATAAGGTGTGCGACCTGCAAGAAGTGCTACGCCTGCTGATTTGTCACCAGCAACGATGCGACCAATGTTTCCTGGCAAGTTGAGTTCGCCCTTAGTGAATGACTGGCTGAAGACAGCTTTCTTTGGGCTAGGCCATTCGGTTGGAGCTGTTTTGTTGAGGTAATCAGTGAAGTTCTCAGTTGTACCTGAAGAATCTAGACGGTAAATAACCTGAATCTTCTTATTTGGCAGAACGTAGTTACGCTTTACTGGACGGTTTGAGAGAACTATAAGATCCCCGTTTGCCTTCTTCATAAGTGATCCATCTGGATTCTTGCGGTACTTAACAACATTAGTTGTACGGTTGTTATCAGCAACAATTTTTGGATCGTTCCACATTGTGATTGCACCTGAGAAGATACCTGCGATTGTTGGTGCTGAAAGTTGAAGTGTCTTGTTTCCAGGAACATTATGAAGTATTCCGATTGGAGCCATAACTACTGGGATGTGAATGAGTGATGAGCGACGTGTTGATCCTACGTGAGGAGCATCTGTCATCCAGAAGTCACCAATCTCTTTATCAGAGTTTGAGCGACCTGTACCAGAACCAGCTGGGTTGTATGTATATGTGTGGCCAGTGGCTGCGTTAAATGGTGCCTTGCAACCCTGAATGAGGAAGTCTGGGAATGATGCGCCAGATCCTTCGAGGTTAACTGCGTATGCAGGTGTTGTAGCTACCAAGCCAAACGCGAGTGCTAATGAAGCAACTTTCGCGAGCTTTGAAAATCTCATCTATTTCCCCTTATATGTTTGGAAGTTCTTACAAGGGGCACGGTATGTAAATAGGGTTACCAGAAGAGTATTTTGAAGAAAATTTCACCTAACGCTTAGATGAACAATTGGTGATTAGCCAAAACGACCAGTCACGTAATCTTCAGTGCGCTTATCTTGTGGACGGGAGAAAATCTCCGAAGTTGGCGCGTACTCAATCATCTCGCCTGGTCCACCATCTGATAAGAAGAAAGCTGTGTAGTTCGATACGCGAGCCGCCTGCTGCATATTGTGGGTAACAATGACGACTGTCATAGTCTCAGATAAATGGCGAATAGTTTCTTCGATGCGAAGCGTTGATCCTGGATCTAGAGCTGAACAAGGCTCGTCCATCAAGAGAACCTGTGGCTTAACAGCTAGCGCTCTAGCGATACAGAGACGTTGCTGTTGTCCGCCAGAAAGCGAGCCACCGTGTGCACTTAAACGATCCTTTACCTCTTTCCAGAGACCGGCGCGCTCAAGACATTCTTCGAGCAAATCATCTTTATTATCAACTTTGAGCTGAGCAAGCTTGAGGCCCGATAGAACGTTCTCACCGATTGTCATAGATGGGAAAGGGTTTGGCTTCTGAAAAACCATACCTATCTGCAAGCGAATCTTGGTTACGTCAACACCAGGGGCATACACATCTTTACCGTCGAGCAAAACTTCACCAGCCATAGCAGCTGAAGGAATAAATTCATGCATGCGATTGAGAGTACGGATAAATGTTGACTTGCCACATCCTGACGGACCAATCAGTGCGGTGACACTGCCGGGTGCGAAATCGAGTGAGACATCCGCGAGTGCATGATGCTTGCCAAACCAGGCATGAACACCTCGTGCCTCGAGACCTGTTCCAGCCGCTGCGGAAGTGGCCTTTCGTGGCAATTGAGCATTTGCTACATCTGATAGTGAACTCATCGTGCGACCTTTCGGGTACTGAGGAAACGGGCGGTAGTAAAGAGGAATAGAACGAGAATAATGAGGATCAAAAGTCCTGCCCATGCACGAGTGTTGGCTTCTTCAGATCCAGCGAGGAATGACTTCCAGATATAGAACGGAAGCGAGCCCATAGGATCATCGAAGAGATTGAAATTGAGGGTATCTCCGCCGCCAGTGATCAAGAGCAACGGAGCAGTCTCGCCAGCGATACGAGCGACTCCGAGAATGACCGCAGTCATGAGCCCGCTCTTTGCAGCAGGAATAACAATCATCGCGACTGTTCGCCATTGAGTGCCACCGAGCGCTGTTCCGGCTTCACGAAGATCTTCGGGAATAAGTTTTAACACTTCTTCTGAGGTTCGAGCGACGGTGGGAATCATCAAGATTGTAAGTGCCAACGCACCCGCAAAGCCTGAGGTTGATTTGGTGATTGTATAAACAACTGCAGAGAGTACAAAGAGCCCCGCAACAATTGAAGGCACACCCGACATCGCTTGAACCAAGAAACGAATTGGCCTGGAGAAACGACCGCGAATTTCGGTGAGATACAAAGCGGTAAGAATTCCAATCGGAACGCTCAAGATTAGCGCACCTAGAACCAAAAGAAGTGTTCCGACAATCGCATGGAGTAGTCCACCAGAAGTTAGCGGATCGGTCGTCGTTGCAAGAGACATGTCATTGGTAAAGATATTCCACTTGATGCCCGGCAAGCCCTTGACAAAAACTGTTCCTAAAATACTAACAATGGGAATAACTGCTAAAACCGCTCCGCAAGCCATGATGACCTTAATGGCAGAATCTTTGGCAGACATTGAACCAAATTTTCTGTAGCTCATTGTTGCCTGAGCTAGTGCATAAAGAAAGAAGAAGGTTACGAAGAGTCCAAGCTTTCCTGAAAGTGGTGAGTACAAAACTACGAGGCAGGTTGCAGTGATTGTGCCGAGAAAAATAGCCGCTTCTTTGGCGCGATCCTTAGGAGAGGATTTCCAGGGGCTCTTGGGCTTTACAGTGCTGGCATTGTTTACAGCATTGTTTACAGCATTGTTTGCAGTGCTCATCGTCCTGATGCCCCTGTTCTACGAACAATCAACTCAGCAAGAGCGTTAATAATCAATGTAAGAAGGAAGAGAACCAAACCTGCTGCCATCAGCGCATTGATCTCGTAAAGATTAGCCTCACCAAAGCGGGCAACAATCAATGATGCGACGTTTCCACCAGCACCGAATAAGATTTGCCAGTTGATTTGGAAAACAATATTAAGCACGGTGTACACAGCAACGGTCTCACCCATCGCTCGACCCAAACCAAGCATTGCTCCACCGATGACGCCAGATTTTCCGAATGGAATAACCACTGACCTAATCATCGACCATCGTGTCGCACCAAGTGCATATGCGGCTTGAATGCGATCAAGTGGTGTCTGTGAGAAAACTTCTCGAGATACAGAAGTAATAATTGGAATAATCATGATTGCTAAGACCATTCCCGCAATGAATGGTGATCGAGTGAAAATATCAACTGGAACATCGAAAATTGGAATAAAGCCAAGATATTTATTAAGAAGTTTTGCCCAATATTCAGCGCTCGGCATTAGAACCAAGAAACCCCAAATACCGAAGAGGATTGAGGGAAATGCAGCCATCAAATCAATAATCGCAATGAGATATTTCTTGAGCCAGTGCGGTGAATAAAAATTAAGAAAGAGCGCCATCGCTGCAGAAACTGGAAGTGCCACCACAACAGCGATAAGCGCTGTAAGAATGGTGCCGATGATCATCGCACCTAAACCGAATTTGCTTTCTACGACATTTGCATTTTCGTCATACGAGACGTACCACTCGGATGAGGTGATGAAGGAGAATCCTTGTTCCCACATGATTCCGACGCCGCGGTAACCCAAAAAAACGGTAATCAACCCGAGAATTACCAGCGAAGATAACCCGCCCGTTGTAACAACAGCGCGGAAAACTTTGTCCGATCGGCGAGGTTCCGTGGTGATTTCACGAGGAGCCGGGACGGTCTGCATGCGGTGAATCTTGCACCGTAGGGCGCAAATACAGGCAGATACTTGGTGAACAGGAGATGAACGAGAATCGAAATCTCGCACCACCCACTACCCTTCCCCTATGGCTACTGAGCTCCCAAATCTCGTCTGGATTGACTGCGAAATGACAGGTTTGGACCTGGCAACCGATGCCCTGGTTGAGATTGCCGTGCTCGTCACCGATTCTGAGCTCAACGTAATTGGTGATGGGATCCAGCTCGTAATCCACGCCACCGAAGGCCAGCTTGCTGCCATGAACGATTTTGTCCGCGAAATGCATACCAAATCTGGACTTATTGAAGAGATTCCCAACGGAATCGCGATGGCCGAAGCCGAAAAGCTGATCATCGAATATCTCGAATCTGCAGGCGTATCCCCCGGAAAATCCCCACTTGCTGGCAATTCAGTGGGCGTGGATCGATCCTTTATCGCCCGCGATATGAAGGCTCTGGCTGAATTTCTGCACTATCGCACCATCGATGTTTCGACCATCAAAGAGCTAGTCAGGCGCTGGCACCCAAAGACTTATTTCGCAGCCCCCGCCAAGACAGGCAATCACCGCGCCCTCGGAGATATCCAAGATTCAATCGCCGAATTGGCGTACTACCGCAGCACTGTATTTAAAGAGCAAGCGAGCGCTCAGTAATTGATTCTTCTAAATCTAAGCTAAGCGCTAAAGTAAGCCCTTGCACAGCACATGGTGGGCGTAGCTCAGCTGGTAGAGCACTCGGTTGTGGTCCGAGATGTCGCGGGTTCGAGCCCCGTCGTTCACCCCAAGTTTTCCCCTTCCCCAACGGGTAAATCTCGAGGAAAATTCTCACTACCGAAATACCTAGGAAAGAGGCGCGATGATATTTGACGTTGTCATTGAGATCCCTGCTGGGTCGCGCAATAAATATGAGATCAATCATGAGACTCACGAGATTCGTCTCGACCGCATGCTCTTTACCGCGACTCGCTTTCCGCACGACTATGGCTTTGTAAAGAACACCCTCTCAAACGATGGTGATCCTCTTGATGCTTTAGTAATGCTCGATGAGCCAACTTTCCCGGGTTGCGTTGTTTCGGCCCGCGCCGTTGCAATGTTGCGTATGACCGATGAAAAAGGTGGCGACGACAAGTTGCTCTGTGTTGCAGCCGGAGATATTCGTAAATCTGGAATTAAAGATATTAAGGATTTGCCGGTCTATGAGCTCGATGAAATTAAGCACTTCTTCGAAGTCTACAAAACTCTAGAACCAGGTAAAGAAGTTATCGGTGGCGATTGGGTTGGCCACGATGAAGCAGAGGCGGAAATCCAGGCTTCTTATGATCGCTATAAGGCAACCAAATAATTCAAAAGGGAACGATTTCACCAAAATAAGTTACGGAGAAACTTATGAACGCAGTTAACGCCGGAGATACGGCATGGGTATTAGCTAGTAGCGCATTAGTTCTCTTTATGACACCTGGCCTCGCAGTTTTCTACGGCGGCATGGTTCGTGCAAAGTCAGCACTAAACATGATGATGATGTCATTTGCAGCAATTGGCGTAACAACAATCATCTGGGTTCTCTATGGTTATTCATTAGCTTTCGGAAAATCAAATAACGGCCTCATCGGTGGGTTCGAACACATTGGCCTAGCTGGAACACTTGACCAAGTTGTTGGCGCGACAGATCACCAGATTCCGACCCTTGCATTCGCAATGTTTCAATTAACTTTCGCCATCATTACCGTTGCTCTTCTTTCAGGTGCTATCGCAGACCGCGCCAAGTTCGGATCATGGGTTGTTTTCGTCGGCCTCTGGATTACCTTTGTTTATCTCCCTATCTGCCACTGGGTATTTGCTGCACAAAACGGTGAAGGTGGTTGGATCATCGACAAGCTCAAGGCGCTTGATTTTGCCGGCGGTTTAGTTGTTGAAATCAACTCAGGCGCTGCGGCGCTTGCACTAGCAATCGTTCTTGGTAAGCGCGATGGTTTCAGGAAAGACCCAATGCGTCCACACAATTTGCCACTCGTTTTACTTGGCGCAGGAATGCTCTGGTTCGGATGGTTTGGATTTAATGCGGGCTCGGCGCTATCTGCTGGTCACCTTGCTGCAACGGCAATGATCAACACTCAGATTTCAACTGCTGCTGCTGCAATGACATGGATAATCTATGAAAAATTGCGTAACGGAAAAGCAACAACCTTGGGCGTTGCATCAGGTGCAATCGCGGGTGCCGTTGCAATTACCCCTGCATGTGGCTATCTCAACCCACTCGGTGCACTTGCACTTGGTCTTGTTGCAGGTGTTGCCTCTGCCTGGGCAGTAACTCGCAAATACAAGTTTGGTTATGACGATTCACTCGATGTGGTCGGAGTACACGGTGTCGGCGGCCTTATCGGAATGCTCGGCATTGGTTTACTTGCAACATTGACTGCAAATGCAGCGGGTGCAAATGGACTCTTCTTTAATGGTGGGGCAACTCAGCTAAACCGCCAGATAATCGCAATCATCGTTGTTGCTCTCTTCTCATTCTGTGCCACCTGGTTGATAGCAACTTTGATCTCTAAGACCATCGGATTCCGTGTATTCCGTGAGGATGAACTGACCGGCTTGGATACAACTTTCCACGCAGAATCTGCATACGACATAACAGGAAATTCCAATCGCTATTAAGCGAGATTGAAGGCAAATAAATGAAGCTAATTACTGCAATCGTGAAGCCTGCAAAGGTTGATGAGATCAAAGTAGCCCTGCAAGCAGCTGGTGTTGCTGGAATGACAGTGTCAGAAACTCGCGGCTTTGGTCGCCAGAAGGGCCACACTGAGATTTATCGCGGAGCTGAATACACAGTCGACTTTAT